>JAGRJL010000246.1:7396-9787 GCA_020442775.1 Lysobacterales bacterium
ATTCATGGCATCCAGTAGCGGCCGAAGCTCAGTGCCGAACTCAGCACAACTTTTGCGCCTGGAAAATTGATAGACGGGCACACGATTCACAAAGTCTACGCAAAACCGCAGTGTCTCGGCCGCGGTCCGGGTGCTGTAGCCGTCAATCGGATTATAGACAGCCTTGCGGATGGCAGTGACCGCATCCGCGCCAGTCAGCCTTGACATGCTCGCGCGCCCGCCGTCTTGTTCAGAAAGGATCACAAGCCCCCGAACCGGCGCCGCGCCGACTGGGCCAGCAAGATTGACCGGAAACCGCCACTTGTCATCCGTATCCTGCTCGATCGCCCTTCCGGTTCGGTCTTCTTCATCAAAGACCGAGTTCAGCGCCTCTGGCGTCACCCGCGAATAACCCAAACTGGGACTCAGTAGGAACTCGGAGTCTCCATGCCGAACGATCGCCAGATCATCGCTGATGTGAGCCAGGCCGTGACGAACATGAAGGTACAAGGCCAGCGTGGACTTGCCCGCGCCGCTTTGACCACTGAACAGCCAGGCGCCAGTAGTCGAGCCGACTGCGCTCACGTGCAGCGGCCACATTTTCCGCTGGCAGGAGAGCAACGCAATGCCCCTGCCCAGGAGCACCGATCGAGCATCCTGCAACCCGGCCGCAGTCGCGGCCCACACCGCAACTTCACGGCCATCGACGATCCGCAGACCGTAGTGTTCCTGCTGAACTTCCACCTTCGCCAACGGATTGGCGCCGATAGCGGAAACATTGACGCAGACCCGATCAGCAATCGGCGTCGAAACCTGAGCCAATTCCACATCCGGGCAGCCGGTCGTCGCCATGACTTCGGTCAGTTCAGGAAAGCGCAGAGTGGAACGGAGCCGAAATCCGAACAGCTGATAGATGTGATGGGCAGGCATCAGTGCTCAGGCTGGTCGCCGCTGGCAAAAAAAAACGCGCGACCCATGGGCCGCGCGCTTTTCTCAAAAACTGCAAATCAAACTGGAGACCGGGTTCCGATGACGTTTCCGGGGAGAACGACACCGTCAGAATTGATACTCAGTCTGAGGGCCTGCACGAAGGACACGTGCGTCCCGAGATCGGTGAGCACCGGCGGAACATATTGGTCGGCACGGGCGCTGTCGTCTTTCATACTACTCTCCAATGGTTGATGTCTCGCGGCTGCTAGGCGCGCCTAGTCGCACACAACCGGCGGCTGTAGCTAAGGTATACCGAGTGAAGATGCAAGGTCAAGCCTCGCAAGGCGCGTTACCTGACAATGTTGCCTACCCGCTGCAGTGCGATTCGAACGGGGCGCGTGAGCCAGTGCAGTGCGGCCAACTGCGGTGGCAAGGGCAGCCAATCGAGGTCGGTGAGACTGGGCTTTAGGCGAGCCATTTGAAACCGGGCACGGTAGCGGGCCGTCTGTTGCCAGTGCTCGGGAAAGTCTGGCTCCATCGCAGTCGGATCGGGCGCCTCGACGGGCTGTGGTGGCGGTGCACCACGGTCAACGGAGTCCAGGCAAACCGACAGGAATGGTGAGATCGGCTTGTCGACGTCGATCTCCCCCGACAGCACGAGTTCGTCGATGTTGTGTCCCATGGTAAGGGCTGCATCGACGGTTGGCCCGAGTATCGGGTGCGCTCTCGCAGCTACGACCTGCTGCGGCGTCAACATACTCGAACCCGTCATCGAGATCAGGTCCGCGACCCAGTGATAGCAACTCCAGCGGTGACGGGAATGGTGAAATACCGCGGTCAGAAACTCGTCTGTGACGCTCAGGACCGGCATTTGATGCCCTGCAAGATCGATGGTCGTCGATTGCGCCAGCAGTGTCTCGGGATCAAAAACCAAGCCTGATCCGTCAATCAAACGATGCACCTCGACACGACGACCATCCGCCGTTTCCATTTCTACGACGCCGACGAAGCGTACAAACATGTCCAATCGCTGGTTCTTCCAGAACGGACTGGCAATTTGCCAACCCTCGGCAAGCATTCGCTGGATGACCTCAACCACACCATCGGCATCTACCAACAGATCGATGTCGCTGCTCTGTCGAACCAGAGGATCGCCGTACCAGCGCGCCGACAATGTCGCGCCCTTCAATGCAGCGTAGCGGGCTCCCGCCGGCTTCAGCACCCGCTCGACCAACCCCAGTTGCGTCGACAACAGCACCATTCCAAGCATTCGCGCACGACCGACACATTGATCGAACTCAACCGCCGCAGACCTCGCCATTGCGCCCGGAAAGAAGGTGTTCAGTCCCCGACTCACCAATCCCAACACGCGATTGCGCATGGCCAGCTGGCCAAACCTGACCCAATCAACGCCATCAGCCACGATGCGCTCGGCCGTCGCCAGTACCGCTTCGCTGTGTTGCGCGCGAACAAGCGCCATCA
>JAGRJL010000246.1:9843-10446 GCA_020442775.1 Lysobacterales bacterium
TTCACTGAATGAGTACGCTCATCGAGCGCTGCTGTAACAGCGCGGACCGCAACTGATCCACCCCAGCCCGAGCCGGCGCCAGCGAACAACTTGGATCGATCGCAGTGGCCAGTAACGCAACGCCTTCGGCATCTGAAATGTTGGGCGGCAAGCATTGACGAACGATGACGCCCAGTCGATGGTCCACCCCAGCCGCTGCGGCCAGTCGCGCCAGCCGCTCGCTGGGGTCACCTCGATAGGAGGCGAGGCGAGCCAACCATTCAGCGACCACGATCACCGGGTCAGCACGCCCGCTAAAGTCAGAGACCAGACGCAGCAGCGACGCTCGGTCGGGCACGTTCATCAACAGTGCCATCAACAATCGAAGTTCCGGGTCGCGGATGCTCTCGCGCGCCGCGCCGAGCAGCCGTTCGGTGACCAGACTCTCGTATCCATCAAGGAGCGCCTGATCGATGCGCTCGGAGGTCATTGAACGGACTGCAAGCAATCGCTCGAATTCCTCACGGGTTGCAACATGTTCAGCCCAAAGCAAGGCCACTGATACCCATTCTCCATCGGACAAACGGTCGGCGATGGACGCAATCAGCTCGCGGCCACTGCCCG
>JAGRJL010000247.1:0-10566 GCA_020442775.1 Lysobacterales bacterium
CCCGCGGTCCAGAGCGCTTGCCGCAATTTGCCGGCGAACCGGGCCGTTGCCCTGTTTTGCCGGTCGGGACCGGTCAGCGCGTAGCCGTCGAGGAGAGGGATGCGCCCTCCGATTGACTTCAATCGCGACGCGGCAGCTGACGCGACTCGGTCTGCACCTGCAGCGCCTCGTCCACCGCGAGAAGCTCAACCAGCCAGTCGGCCCCGTCGGCTGGCACCGCCACCTCGAACTCACGCACTTCGCGCGGCGCCAGCCGCATCCCGGGTCGCCACAGGAGATTGCGCTGCCGGGTCGGGATGACCAGATGAGTCGGGCCAGCGGGCGGGATCAGCCGGCGTTGTTCCGCGCGGCAGCGTAGCTGCGGCCAGGGCATTGTCAGGTCGGGAACTCCCTCGGCTCTGCCTGGCGATTGCGCACGATCCCGCCATACCTCCGCACCCTGCAGCGAATGCAGGATCGGTGACTGGGCATGTTGGCGCCGGTCTTCGTGAAAGCAGTGGGTCAGCTCCCCGCTGGCCAGACGGGTTGGTCCATGGGCTGCGCTCAGGTCCTCGAAAACGCTGAGTGCCAGCGTGACCGGCAGGTCGTGCCGCGAGCGCAGGCGCAGGCGAACCAGCGCGCCCTCACGCTGCGCATCCATTGCCACCAGATCTGCCGAGGGCGGATCCACGCACAGCTGGGTACGCGCATGATCAATCGGCTCCACCGGCACTCCTGGCGGGGAAGCCGGAAACACCAGCGCCAGCGCGTGCAGACAGCCACCATAGCCCGGTGGCAGCTGGACCGGCAGGTGCTGAATGCCGGCTGACAGCTGGAACCACTGCGCGCCGCGCCAATCCGAGTCGTTCAGCACCAGCAGCACCCGGCCGGTGTCATAGGGCTGGGTGAGCGCCAACGCACTCGGCCTGAAGGCCTCGGGATCGACCACCGCGAGATGTGCGGGCGCGCGACCCGGCGGATGATCCACATCGGGCCCGACCCGCAGACTGAAATCCGCGTCGGGGTAGTCGTCGGCCTGCAGAGAGATCCGATAGCTGCCGGCGCGCCTGGCCCGCCAGCGACAGGCGGATCGGTCTCCGCTGCGCAGCTGGCAATGGAAGAGCTTGAAGTCGGGGTCATCAGAGACCACGGTCAAGCGCACCGACACGCCATCGCGTTGCGTCAGCGATGCGATCTCCACCGCGGTGACGCCGAACCGGAGCCGTGAGCCGACTGTGACAATGGGTCGGTCCAACCCGGCCAGACCCAGGTAGCGCGGTTGCCTGGCCAGCAGGCGGCGCGCCTGCGGCCCCGGGTGAAGGGTGAATCCGGCGCTTGGCCATGCGCTGAATACGATTTCCGCGAACTCGCAGGGCAGCTGCGGCAATCTCAGCTGAGCGGTTCTCTCGCCGTTCGCCCCGGTCGGCGGCAGGTCCACGCTGCTCGAACTGAATGTGCACTCGCGTTCTTCGCTGTCTGAATGCCGCCAAGGGTCCACAAAGCGATAGTCCGGGAAGTGAGAACTTAGTCGATCGGCGCGCTGTGCCCATGGCCAGCGGTGCGCCATCCCCGCGGTCAGACTCGCGAGCCGGTTGGCCAGTGGCTCACCGGCGCTGTCTCTCGCGCTGACCGCCACCGGGATGCTGTCGCCGGCGACCAACGCCGGTTGGGTCAGCACCGGCTCGATGGACCAGGGCAACACCGATGACCGCGGCAGCACGATGCTTTCGCCCAGGAAAAACAGTGAGAAGGCCTGCGTGCCTGGACCTCCCGGGGCTGGCAGTTCCTCGCTGACCCCGCTGTCCGGGTCGGGAGAGATGGCAGAGAGCACGCTGCCCGATTCGGAGAGCTCGTCGTAGGCGCCAATCCCCACCATCGGATCATCCTGGGGGTACCACTCCGGCAGGTCGCCGCTCCACTGCCATCCTGCCTCGGTCTTGCTCGCCAGCAGACTCCACAGACGCACCGGCTCGTCGGGCTCATAGCTCTGCTTGTCGGTGTAAAGCAGCTGGCTTTCGGTCGGACTGGCGTTGGGCTGCAGCGCCCAGCGCAGATTCAGTGCCTGGTTCTCGGTGATGCCCAGAACGGCCTCCTGATCGCCCCTGGCGGCAACCAGCAGCAGGGTCTGCCCCGCATGGTCTGGCGAAAGCGAGAAGCGAGCCAGACCATCCGCGTCGGTCTGCGTCTGGGCCAGGACGCCGTCAGCTGAACGCAGGATCACCTCAGTACCTGGCACCGGGCCCCCGCTGTCCAGATCGGTGACCACCGCGAGCAGCTGATCACCCAGAAGCAGCGCATGCAGCCCGAAGTCCGTGACCGCAATCGCCAACGGAGCCATCCAGGAACGGTCAATCGATCTGCTGATCTGCTCTCCGCTGGCCCAGAATGCAGATCCCGCCGGCAGCCCCAGCCGTGCCGGGGTGATCGTGCTCCGGTAGGGCCAGGCGAGCTGATGTTCCGAGCGGCTGCCGTCGCTGGTCAGCACCTGCAATATCGGTCCCGGGTCCTGCTGACGGGACGATGGACCGGCGGCCGCCGGCGAGCGCCTGAAGGTCATTCGATTCGGCGCGAAGGTGGTTGAGGGTGGGCCTGCAGTGGACCAGATCAACTCGCCAGGGGTGATCGCGGCACCGTAGATGTCCCGCCAGCCCGGATCAATCTTCAGCCGATAGTGCTGTGCGGCTTCGGCGCCCAGCACGCCGACGCGATAGGCGGTGCTGGCCGGGAGCGGGATCTGCTGCCTGCGATAGGCCGGGTCGGTATGCAGCGCCTGCAACCCGGCCGGATCCAGTCGCAGCGGTGCAGGCAGGGCCTTGCCCAGCGCCGCCAGGGTCTGCGCGGTCGGTCGGGTGTCGAAGTAAAGCAGCAGCCGCTGTTCCGGATGGCAGCGGGTGGCCTCGGGAAGTTCGCTCAAATGGGTGCTCAGCAGCGCGGCCGTCGAGTAGCTGAGCGCGCGCTCGTCGCCGCAAGTCGTCCGCAGCGTTGCCCGGCTGGGGAGTTCCCAGGTCAGCAGCAGATCGCCCTGAGGATCCTCGCTGTGATTGCTCAAGGGACCCGAAGGTGTGCGCAATCCGGCCCGCAGACGCAGCGCCAGCCGCTGGCCGGCGCGCATCGGCGGCAGATCAACCCGCCAGGCAAAGCGCGGCTCCGCCCCCCATATTCTGGTTCGCGGCTCTGAACCATCCGGATTGGCGTTGTAGCGCCAGGTCCGCTCACGAATCCGCGTCGGCCTGCTGGGCGCAAGGGTGTAGGCGGTTTCCATGCCGTCCACGCTCAGCGCGACGCTGCTGCGTATCGACGCCAGGGTGAGGTCCATCGGCGCCAGCAGTTCGATCTGCGGCTGCTCCCGATCGTCGCTGCTCAGTAACTCCGCCATCAGGCTGGGTCTGGCGGTAACGATAGACCCTTCCAGGGCTGAGGCCGGCGCGCCGTCGGCACCGCGCACCCGGTCGTGGTCCAGTCGGTAGTTGATCTGGGCAGCGAACGGTGTCGGACCTATGACCTTGCAGTCGACGGAGTACTGGCCCAGATCGCAATGCCAGCTGAGCGGCGGCTCGCTGCTCAGGAGGTCTTCCAGCTCAGTAATGGCCAAGGGTGCCAGATCCCGATCCGCCATGAACGAGAACGTGGGCGGGTCATCGCGCTCCAGGCTTACCCTGGTCCAGCGGACCGGGCCGACAGGCACGGGCACGGGCGGCCTCGGCTCCCGGTGGGCCTGCAGATATTGATGGGCCACCCCGGCGCGCAGCAGGGCTCTGGCGTCCTCCGCAGTGAGCAACTCCCGTTTCGGCAGGTTCAGCCGAACGCAAATCGTGCCGCTGTCTGACTTGTAGCGGGTCCACGAGTACATGAAGCCGCCCATGGACTGCGTCCGCCAGCCGTCCGGCTGCCAGCCCGGCGCGGATGGTTCCGAATAGGATTCGATACCCAGCGCTTCCGGGCAGCGCTCCAGGCGCAAATCCTCGGTCTTGATCGGCAGATCCCGTGCGGCCAGTTCAAACAGCTGAGTCCGCCATTCCTGGGCCGCCGATGGCAGGGCAAGGGTGAGCGCCAGGAGCGCACAAAGCAGTCCGAGGATCTGCTGCCATTTGCTGGCGTGGGCACTGCCGCAGCATTGCGGCACAGTCCGCAGTCCAGAGATTCGGCTCATCGGCAATTCCCCTCGTTCAGGCGACCCAAGCTCCGACATCCTGCGCCAGCACGCAAGACCCGATGTTTCCATCACCCGTGGAGGCATGCCGGGGCAAATCGTCCGCGCAGTCGGCAGATACCCCATGACTCCAACCGCTACGGCTGGTCGACCTGCGTTCGCGCCAGGGATCGCGGAATCTGGTGCGACTCGGTCTGTACCCGCAACGACTCGTCCACCGCCAGCAGCTCAACCAGCCAGTCGGCGTGGTCGACCGGCAGATCCACCTCGAATTCCCGAACTTCGCCGGGGGCCAGCAGCAGGTCCGGCTGCCACAGCAGGTTGCGCTGCTGCGTGGGGATAGCCAGATCCAGCGGGTGGGTTGGCGGGATCAGTCGTCGCGGTTGGAGGACGCAGAGTTCGCTGGCGCCCGTATCGACCACAACGCTAGGCGTTGCTTCGGCTCGACCGGCGTCACCCGCGCGGTTGCGCCAGACTTCGGCACCCTGCAGCGTATGCAGGGTGGGCAGCGGGGCATTGTTCAGCTGCGGGAAATGGAAGCAGTGAGTCAGCTCGCCGTTGGCCAGTCGGGTCGGTCCCTGAGTGGCGCTCAGGTCTTCAAACACGGTGAGGTTCACGGTCACCGGCGCCGGCTGTCGCGAACGCACTCGCAGCCGGATCCGCCGCGTCTCGCCCGGGATCGGCTGGATTTGGAGGGCGACGAGTTCGGCCGAGGGCGGATCCAGGCACAGCTGGGTGCGCGCATGGTCGATCGCCTCGACCGCGGTTCCGGGCGGCGATGCCGGAATCACCAGCGCCAGCGCATGCAGGCAGCCGGAGAAGCCCTTGGGCAGGTCCACTGGCAGTCGCTGAACGCCGCCCTGCAGGTCAAACCATTGCGCACCGCGCAAACGCTGGTCGTTGAGCACCAGCAGCACGCGGCCCGTCTCATACGGCTGCTTGAGCACCAGCTCGCTCGGCCTCAGCGGATCGTCATCGGCCACCCACAGTCGTGCCGGCTCGCGCCCCGGGGGATCCTCCGCACCCGGTCCCACGCGCACACTGAATCGGGCCGGCGGATAGCCCTCTGCACGCAGCATGATCTGATAGCTGCCCGGATGTTTGGGGCGCCAGCGGCATGCCGAGCGCCTGCCGCTGCGCAGTTGGCAGCGAAAAGCTTGAGCACCCGAGTCCACCGCTTGGACTGCCAGCCGGATCGGCACCCCGGAGCGCGTGCTCAGATCAGCGATTTCTACCGCAACCGCGGCAAAGCTCAGGCGGGTTCCCAGCGCGACCCTGGGCCGGTCAAGCCCGGACAAGCCCAGGTAGCGCGAATGCCGAGCCAGCAAACGGCGCACCGGCGCGCTACTCCAGGACCGCGATTGCGGCTCGGCGGACCTTGCGCTCAGATCCACCTCGGCGAACTCGCATTGGATCAGCGGCATCCGCAGCTGCCCGCGGGCGCGCCCTTCGCGGTCGGTCGCGGGCAAATCGGCGTTGCCCCACTCCTCGGCGTTTCCGGCCGCACAGGGGTCATGCTGACGATCACCCGCCAGCCAGAGATCGACAAAGCGAAAGCCGGGTAAATGCGATCGCAGTCGATCATGCCCTTCCGGGCGTGAATGCCAATAGCGCGGGTCCATCCGCCTCGCGGCGACCTCGGTGAGGCGCCCGGCCATCGGCTGTCCGCGTATATCCAGTGCCCGGATAGTGATCGGCACCGTGTCTCCGGCCACCAGCGCTGCCGGCTCCAGCTGCACCTCGGCCGACCAGGGCAGCGCCGATGTGCGTGCCAGCGTAGCGACGTCGCCCAATGCGACCAGGGCATAGTCCGGGGCATCGGATGCCGGCGGTGTGGTGATCGACCCGGCGAAACTCAATGCCGAGTGTGGCGAGAGCTCGGGCAGCGTGCTGACGCCCCCCTCAATCTCATCGTAGGCATGGATGGCAATCGGGGCTTCTAGACTGCCCCACTCGCTAATCCGCTCCTGCGCGCCCCGCCAGCGACCGGTTTTCCGGTCAATCGAACGCTGCCAGAAGCGCACCGCCTCGCCCGGCTGATAGCTCGGCTTGTCGGTGAACAGCAGGCTGCCCCCGGAGCCCTCTGCTCTGGGCAGCAGCCAGTGCAGTCGCAGTGCCTGCTCGGGCTGGATCCCGAGGACCGCCTGCCGGCCACCCTGACGGGCCACCAACACCGGCCGCAGCTTCTCGTAGTCCTTGGGCAGCGCCAGCTGGGCGATGCCATCGGCGTCGGTGCGGGCGCTGACCAGCACCTTCCCTTCGGTCCGGAGCTCAACTTCACTTTCGGCGACTGGACTACCGCTGTCCAGGTCGGTGACCACCGCGAGCAGCTGATCGCCCAGAATCACTCCGTGTAGCCCCAGGTCGGTCACCGCAATTGCCACTGGCGGCGGCAACATCCAGGACTTGGAATCGCTGATCTGCTGTCCGCTCGCCCACAGCACCTGCGTGGACGGCAGGCCGAGCCTGGCCGCGGTGATCGGTGGCGCTACCGGCCAGGCGTAGGACTGCGGCGACCGACTGCCGTCGGGCCGGCGCAGGCGCAGCTTGGGTCGTTTCGGCGCCTCGGCGCTTGCCCCTGATAGTGAGGTTAGTTCCCGCCGGAAGGTCATCCGTTCCGGGGCGAAGGCTTCGTTCACCCATACCGAGGTTGACCACGCCAACGACCCCGACGCGAAGCTGGCGCCGTGGATATCCCGCCAGTCGTCGCCTACCTCGAGACGATAGTGCTGACCCGCCTGCGCACCCCAAACCGCAAGGCGATAGGCGGTACTGGCCGGAACCGCAATCTGCTGCTGACGAAAGTCGGCGTCGATATTCAGCGCCTCTAGACCCGCCGGTTCCAGACGCAAGGGCGGGGGCAGCGCCTGCTGCAGCGCGGCGAGCGTTTGCCTCGTGGGCCGGGTGTTGAAATGCAGCGACAGCCCCAGTTCGGCCGGGCAGTCGATCGCTGCGGGAAGCGCGATGAAGTAGCTGCTCATCAGCGAATCCCGGGTATCGCTCGGCGCCGGCGCGGTGGCGCAGGTCGCCCGCACCGCCGCCTCCAGCGGGAGCGCCCAGCTGAGCAGCAGATCCTCCTCGGCACTTTCGGGATGATTGCTCAGTGGACCACCGGGGGTCCGCAGGCCCTCGCGCAGGTGTAATTCCAATCGCTGCCCCGCCTTGATCAAAGGCAGCTGCAAGCGCCAGGCATAGGCTGGTTCCGTCCTCCAGCGCGCCGTTCGGGGCGCCTGCCCGTCCGGGCTTGCGTCGTAGCGCCAGGTTCGCGTTTTCAAACGAGTGGGAAGGCTCGGCGCAATCACGATCGGCACCCGGTTCCCGTCGACGCTCAGATCGAGGCTTTGCCGGATCGACGCCAGGGTCAGATCCATCGGCGCGAGCAGCTCGATTTGCGCACCTGCCTGATCATCGAAGGTCAGCAGTTCGGCCATCAAACTGGGTCTGGGGGTGACCACGGTCGCTTGCAGTGGCGTTGCGCCGGCGCCCTCTTCACCGTGCACCCGGCGATGATCCAGGGTTAGCGTAATCGCGGTGGCAAAGGGTTGCGGACCGTGCGCTGCGCAATGGAGCCATCTAAATCGCGTCTCGCAGGGCCAGGCGAACGGCGGCTCGCTCGTGAAAAGAGCACCCAGCTCGGTCGCCGTCATCGGGGCCAGGGGTCGATCTGCGGTGATCGCCACGTTCAGCTTTTCCCGCGGGTTGTAATCCAGCGTCACGTTCTGCCAGCTGACCTTTCCGCCAGGCGCAGGCGACTCGATTTGCGGCTCGGGGTGCAGGTATCGATACTGCATTATCGCCGCAGCGCGCAGCATCGCTGCGGCATCAGCTGGATCGAGCAGTGCTCGTTCCGGCGATTCCAGCCGGATGCAGGACGCGCCCTGGTCCGATTCATACAGCGTCCAGCCAAACGAATACTCGCCCATGGAGCGAAATTCGCCGCCCAGCTTGCGCCACCCCGGGGCGGTGGGCTCCGCATAGGCCTCAACCCCCAACTGTTCAGGGCAGCGCTGAAACTGGCGGTCCTCGACCTGAACCGGCAGGTCCTGCGCGGCCAACGCCTGCAGCTTATCCCGCCAGGTCTGCGCGACCACTGACTGCGCCATCCCCAGTGCGAGCAGCACCCAGCAAATCCAGCCAGTGAAAGTCAGCTTGGCTGGCGTGGGCCTGCAATCGGACATGCGCTCGGCCGCGATGGGTAGGAACGGGGACCTTCCAACATCCAGTCCTGACACGCAAGACTGCGGCCATCGATGCCTCACCTGGCAAGGTGAGTTCGGGTCAATGCGGAGAACCGTGGTCCGCCTGCGCATGTTGACGGGCGCGTAGCCGAATTGACTGCGATTGGGTCTGCACCTGCATTGCCTCGTCCACCGCCAGCAGCTCAACCNNNNCTCAACCAGCCAGTCGGCGCGGTCGACTGGCAGATCCACCGCGAACTCGCGCACTTCGCCCGGCGCCAGCGAAATCTCCGGCTGCCAAAGGAGGTTGCGCAGCGGTCCCGGTGGCCGCGCTTCCAGATGTGTCGGATTCGGTTGCAGTCTGGCCGGCGCTCGATTGGCCCAACAGCCGCTGCGACGATAGAAATCACCCGACACCATCATTTGCAGCGGCACCCCGCGACCCAAGTTCTCGGCCTGGTCGCGCCACACTTCGGCGCCCTGCAGGGTGTGCAGTTCCGGTTCCGGCGCTTCGCCTTGCTGATTCTCAAAGAAGCATCGGGTCAGCTCGCCGCTGCTCAGCCGGCTGGGTCCGAGAATTACGCTGACGTCTTCAAACACCGAGAGCGCCACGCTGACTGGCGCTCGATGGGTGGAGCGCAAACTCAGATGGCGACGCCCGGGCATCTGCGGGTCGGCGCGAGTGCTGATGGTGATCAGCGGTGCCTGCGCAGGCGGCAGGCAGAACTCGGCCCTGGCGTGGTCAATCGGTTCAATCGGCGTCCCCAACGGCGAGGCAGGAATCACCAGCACCAGCGCGTGGGTGCAGCCGCTGAAGCCTTCGGGCAATTGCGGGGCCAGCGACTGGGTACCGCCGGTCAGCTCGAACCATTGCGCCGCCCGCCAGCCCTGATCATTGATCAGCAGCAGCACGCGACCTTCCATGTACGGCTGGCGCAGCTCCAGACTGGGCAATGGGGCGTTGTCGATTTCCGAGCGCTGCTGAATCAGAGTCGCCGGCATCCGGCCTGGTGGGCGCTCGATCTGTTCACCAACGCGCAGATGGAAACTCGCTTCAGGATAGTCCTGCGCCGAAAGGGAAACGCGGTAGCTGCCCGCCCTTGTTGGACGCCAGCGACATCCCTTGGCCTTTCCGGTGTTCAACCGACAGCTGCGTACCGCACGTTGGCCGGCGTCGTCGATGCGCACAATCTTCAGCCGTACCGGGACCTGCGGGGTAGCGAGATCGGCGACCTGCACCGCGATCGCGGACAAGGACAGCTCATCGCCAATCGCGACTGAAGGACGATCCAGTCCGCCGATCCCCAGATAATGAGAGTGGTGCGCCAGCACTCGGGTCAGCCGCGGACCCGGATTGGCCGGTTGGCCAAAGTCGTTGGCAGACCCGACATCAAATTCGACCTGTGCGAACTCACACTGCGGCTGGGGCAGGAGCAGCACGCCCTTGGTCCGCCCCTGGATATCCGTGGCCGCCAGATCGGTGCGCGCCGCTCCGACCTGGAATGGGCTCAGACAGCCAGACTCCTTCTCCGCCTTATCACCCCAGGAATCGAGAAAACGGTAGCCGGGAAAAAACGCCGACAGCAGGTCCAGGTGCTGACCGCGTCCTTCGCGCAGGTCGGTCAGGCCGACCGATGCAGTGGTCAGGCGACTGGAAACGGGGTCCCCCGTGCGTGTCCGGGCCAGCACCGATATCGGCAGCCGCGTGCCGGCCTGCAGTACTGCGGGGAGCGGTTCCACGCTGGCGCTCCAGGGAATGTAGGGCCAGGGGTACAGGGCAACGCTCTCCCCAAGCACATTGAGCGTCAATCGCCAGGAGTTTGTCTGCGCCGGAATGCGCAGCTGCCCGGTCATCCCGCCAAAATTGTCCACGGTCAGTGACTCGATCGCGTCGAGGTAGGTCATGCCGAAACCGTGCACCGGGTAGAGGCTGGCCTGCGGATCGTCATAGGGAAAGGACGACCGGCTATCGGTCGCCCAACGCCAGCGCTGGTCTTGGCGCGCCGCGTGAAAGGCCCGAAAGTGGATCTGTTCGCCGTTGGCATAGGCGGGCTTGTCGGTGAACAGCAGATCGGCTGAGGGCGACTGGGCAACCGGGTAGGGCCGAACGCGCAATCGAAGCTGATGCCCCAGGCGGATCCCCAGCACCGCTTCCCGCTCGCCCAGGCGAGCAGTCAGCAGGAGCCCTTCACGGCGCTTCAAGTTTTCCGGCGCCAGGGAGAAGCTGAGCAGCCCATTGCCGTCGCTTTGACCTCGGTG
>JAGRJL010000247.1:10651-13108 GCA_020442775.1 Lysobacterales bacterium
AGGATGACCGCGTGGAGGCCCAGATCGGTCACCGCGAAGGCGATCGGCGGGGCGTCATAACCACTGGCGCTAGGGTTTCGCGGCTGGATCGCGGTCGCCCACAGGCTTCGGTCCGCCGGCAGCCCCAGCACCCGCGGATTGGCGCTGGATACGCCTGTTGGCAGCTTCTGAGTGACGCTCTCGCCATCGCCAAACTGAATACGCAGCGCCTGACCGGCGTTGTCGTCGGATCGGGCAGGACCCCCGGGTGACTGGCTTTGGCGACGAAAAGCGACCCGCTCTGGCGCAATCATCGGGTCCCAGGAACCCGTCGTCGCGGTTGACCAGCGCAGCTGCTCAGGCTTGATTGGCGCGCCATGCACATCGCGCCAGTTCGCCCCAGGGCGGATCTGGTAGCGCTGACCACCCTTCGCGCCGATCAGGTCGAGCCGGTAGGCGAGCGCCGCCGACGCTACCTGGTCGGTGCCGCGGGACGCGGGGTCCGAATGCAGCAGCTGCAGGCCCAAAGGGTCCAGCTGCAGCGGCGCAGGCAGCGCGCTGGCCAACGCTTCCATCGCCTCGGTCGAGGGGCGCGTGTCGAAGAATATTGCCAGCCTGTCATTGGCCTGGCAGTCACGCGCGATCGGCAGCTGTCCCAGGAAGGCACCCAGATCCATGAATTCGGGCTGGCGCGCACTCCCACCACAGGTCACCCTCGCGGTGGCAGATTTCGGCGCCTGCCAGCGCAGCAGCAGTTGACCCTCAGGGTCATTGACCGAATTGCTCAGGGGTCCGCTGTCGGTCCGCAACCCGCTGTGCAGGCGCAATTCCAGCAGTTGCCCGGATCTGAGCGCCGGCGGGATCAGGTTCCAGGCGAAACCGGGCTCGGTTCGCCAGTTGCCCGGCTGGGGCGTCTGCCCATCGGCGGCGGCGTTGAACCCCCAGGCGCGCGGTCTGAAATAGGTTGGCGCGCTGCGCCTGAGCTCGAAGCTGGCGGCCTTTCCGTCAATCAGCAACCGCAGGCTGTCGCTGACGGAGTCGTCACTGAGATCCATCGGCGCGAGCAGTTCGATCTGTGGATGCTCGCTTTCGGCAGTTGCGACCAGCTCGGCCATCAGCATTGGCCGGGGCGTCACCAAGTGCCCCGTCAGCGCTTGATTGCGGGTGCCGTCGGCCGCCAGTAGCCGCTCGGCTGGCAACCAGAAACGCAGCTGCTGGGCAAAGGGCGCAGGGCCGTGCGCGCGGCAGCGCATCTGGCGCGGATCGGGGTTCTCGCACAGCCAGCTCAGGTCAGGTTCGCTGCGGATCAGGTCTGACAGCACGTTTTCGGGAATCAGCTGCAGGTCCCGATCCGGGATCAGCAGCAGCTCGGGCTGACCCTGCTCCAGGAAGTCCACCTCCGCCCGGATCCATTGCCATGTGCCGGCCGTACGTGTTGGCGAATCATTGTCGATCGCCGTGGGCAACGCTCGTGACTGCTGGGCAACTGCGGGCAAAGCCAGAAGTAGCGACAGAACAATGAGCGCCAGGCGCGCCAGCGGAGCATTACGGTAGAGCAGCGCTTTGGCGAACATCGATCTGCATCCGATTGCATGGATTCAGGACCATGCGGGATAGCAGCCGAACAGACAAGCGTGGCCTCAGAAGACGCCCAATGGATCGCAAAGCAGTCCCGTTCGAGGCGCGCTGCAATCGGTCAGTCGCCGCTTCCGCTACTCAAAACCATCGTCAAAAATCGCCTCGAACTGCGCATCGCAGGTGCCGCCGGTGCCTTCGATGCGAACGTCATCGATGTTCCAGCCGCTGGCCTGTACCCCGGTATCGGAGCTGAAGCGGAAGCGGATCTGGGCGTTGGGCTGCTGATCGAGCGCACTCAGATCCACCTCGACCGCCTGCCACAGCGGTGCGCCGTCGCAGCGCCAGACTTCGCTCCAGTTGCTGCCGTTGGTGGAGATTTCCACCCGGCCGTAGTCGAAGCCGAGTTCGGTATCGCAGAAGGACTGGAAGCTGAGCTTCAGGTTCTGGTCGGCGCTGAAGTCGCGCGGGGCCATGGTCAGCGAGGCGTTGACGTTGGGGCCGTAGTCGCCGCTGGGCGAGTCGGCGAAGGCCGAAGGCGCGCTGATGAAGCGGTTGCTGTCCAGGCCCCAGGGCGCTTGCGCGCTGAAGTTGTCCAGGCTGCTGGCCTCATCACTGAGAATCGTGCACAGCGGCTCCAGAATGAGGTCCTGAGTCGTCGTGGCTGGAACCGACAGATCGACCATCATGCTGACCGGGACATAGCCGGCGGCACTCGCCTGCAACTCATGGCTGCCGCCGTCGGCGCGCAGCGCAAAGGCGCTGCCGCCCGCGGGATCGGTGAAGCTGCCGTATTCGTCCAGTCTGACCCGCGCGTTGACCTGCAGCGGTTCGCCGCTGCGCGCATCACGCAACACCCCGGCAACCTGGGCGGTGCTGCCGGCCGCAGCCACCCGCACATGC
>JAGRJL010000248.1 GCA_020442775.1 Lysobacterales bacterium
GGATTGGCCGCGAGGAAGTTGGCGAAGCTCTCGTTCATCACCAGACCAGACACCGCAGCCTTGTTGAGATCGACGCGTCCATTGCCCACTTCATCGGCGTCCCAGGGGGTCGTCGCATTGTCGGACAGACCATTGCGTGAAGCGGTCAGCTGAATCGCCGATTTCACTTCCATCGGAGTCCAGGTCGGATTGGCCGCGCGCAGCAGTGCACCCGCGCCAGCCAGATGCGGGCTGGACATGGAGGTGCCGGAGAGGAAACCAAACTCACCATCTACCGCGCCTACTGCCGCGAAGATGTTGGTGCCTGGACCTGTGATATCCGGCTTGGTCACGTCGAAGGTTTCCTGCGGTCCACGCAGGCTGCTGGCGTTAAGGATATCGCCGAAGGCGGGATCCAGAACTCGAGCGGCCGGTCCGGTAACTGTCATTTGCGCGGCCGGCGTCCCTACCAGGAAGTCGCGAATCGCAATGCCCTGCGGGTTGGAGACCATGGCCGAGGGAATCGTGGTGGTTTCCAGGCCGCCCATCACAATCGCCAGTCCTGGTGCGTTGTTGTAGACGATCACTCCGGTAGCGCCTGCGCCGGCGGCATTGTCGACCTTCTCCGAGAAGTTGCAGCTGCCGCGGGAAATCAGCGCGATCCGTCCGGTCATGGTGCCGGCACCAAAACCGCCGGTGGCGGTGCAGCCGGTTTCGTTGCCGAGTGAAACCGCGAGGGCAACGTCGCTGGTGGTAGCGCCATTCGGAAAGTCGATGCCGGTTCCGGGCACGCCACCGCTGTCCTGCGGGCCACCTGCGACATCAACATCGAACGCAACGATTCGGTCGTGAGACGAATTGGCAACGGTCATGACCCATGGACCGCGGTGATTGACCGCACCAACCGGGTCGGGTGTGGCCGCGCGCGTATTGCCAGCGGAGGCCGCGACGTAGATGTCGGCGTTGACCATGTCCAGGAAGTTCCGGTCAAGGTCATTCCACGGGGAAGTACCGCCGGAAATGGAGTAATTGATCACGTCTACGCCATCCAGGATCGCTTCCTGAATAGCGGCGGTCAAAGCCGCACCGGGACAGGTGTCTTCGCACGCCTTGTAGGTGCGCACCGCAGCGCATGGGGCCACGCCGGAAATATTGAAGGGCAGCGTCACACCATTGACCATCAAGCCGGCGGTCAACGCGTTGCCGGCGGCAGTAGACGACGTGTGCACGCCGTGTCCGCCGCTGGCGGTGCTGGTGTCTTCCGGATCACCGCCAACGCAGCTTGGCTGATTGCAGTCTTTGGCACTGAGCAACTTCGGGCTGCCGGCTGAGAATCCGCACATCGCGTCATTGGCGAAGGAGGGATGATCAGAGTTTGCGCCCGAATCGATCACGCCAACGACGACCCCTTCGCCACGGGTGGGTATGCTGCCGAAGGTCGAGGTGCCATTCCAGACCGCCGGTGCCCCGATAAAGGCGGGACCTGAGTCGGTGTCCAACTCATAAACGCCGGCCGGTGCAATCGACTGGACGAAATCCATTCGTGCGATGCGCTCGGCTTCCTCTGCACTCAGCTGCAGGGCAACGCCGTTGAACATGACGAAGTAGTCGTGCTCACGTGCAGCGACCCGACCAATCGCCGAATGCATCTGGTCCATGTAGCCCGCCCGAGCATCGGCCAGGTGACTGCGATACTGCTGCGCGGCAGGGGAGTCAGCGTCCAGCTTGCGTTGTCCGTTTGCACTCGGTGCGGTCGCCCGAATCCCGCCTACACCGCCGTCGTAGTGGAGCAGTCCGGGTTCGTTGAACTTGATGATGTATGACTGTGTACTCTCCGCCTTGACGGATGAGTCAGCGGCGATAGCCGTGCTGAACTGGCCGGCCGATATTGCTGCGGCCAGGGCCAGCGAAATGCTGCAAGCGAGACGCATGATTGGTACACCCTCCGGATTATCGATGATTGGCAATGGGCCTGAGCCCATAGCTCTCGAGATATATCACGAATCGTCACGACGCGTGTGAAGCAAGCGAAGGTCAGTCGAACCAGGTCAATGCCAGATCCTGTGGGGCGCTGGGGAAGTTGAGCAGCGCACCCTCGACGCGCAGATACACCTCTACCGTATGCAGACCTGTAGCCAGCGTCCCGCTCGGGGATAAGGGAGCGCTTAGGTAAGACGCACTCAGCGTTCGCGAGGCCTGCCCGGCACCTGCTGCCAACTGCTGCACGCCGACTGCGCCCACTTCATTGCCATCGATTTTCAGTCCCAGAATGATCGTGGCAAAGCCGTCGGCATTGTCAGCCTGGATTCGAGTCCGCGCGTTGAACTGGACGATTCCATCGTGTCCGACCGGTATCGCAATCTGGGCGCTGGTCAGGGTGACGTTGGTACCCGCCGGTGGGCAGCCCGGCTGCCCGATGGTGGTCGCAACGCAGCGCCAAGTGTAGGTTGAGCAAAGCTGCTCCGGACCAACCGGCGCCGCGCCGGCCACCGCGCCCGCGTGTGCGGTGACCAACTGGGCGCTGCCCAGACCCCAGCAAACCCCATTTTCGTGGGCTCCGCTGGCTGAGCCCGCCTGATCCGAACCAAAGGCAAGCTCACTGCCAATCAGGGAAATCTGCCGATGTTGGCCGGGAACCAGCAGGTGTACGGCCTGCGCAGTCATGGCGGCCTGAAGTTCCGCGTCCGGGTCCAGATCGTTCACCCCCCAGGCCGCGTTGTGGGTGCTCTGGCACAGGCCGTCGCTGAATATTCCCAGCAGCGCATCTCCGAAGCCGTTGTCGATTCCGCTGTCGCAGGCATTGAATCCGCGCCCGGAGGCGAGGCTGATCGCCATCGTCGGGCGACCGCTCCGGTTGCTGACGCCGTTGCTCAGTAGCGGTACAAAGGGCCGGTCCAGATCGCCTTCATTGACGTCGATGCCGTTGCCCGGGTCGTAGGTGGTGAGATCAATCGGTGATGACTCACCGGGCAGGCTGGCGAGGAAGATCTGCGATAGCGGTTGGACCAGCACCGAGAGCCCGGAGCCGGAACCGAGCTTGAAGCGCCCGGGTCTGGATGGGTCGGCGTTGGCGCTCAATTCGATCAGGTGCGGTCCCGGGCCCAGATCGGCGACTGCAAGAACATTGAATCCGTGCATCACCGGACGCTGCGAAGAGCCCCAGTCAGTGACCGGGATCGAGCTGAACTGGTCGCTGCCGTTGACCCGAATCCGGACTGTTCCCGCCGGTGCATCAACCGGGAAATACCGGCCATCGGCGATCACGACGATTCTGAGCGGATCACTAAGATTCAGGGTGTGGCTGAGAATGGTCTGCGCCGAGGTGCCGTCGACCATGACGTCGTCATCCAGCGCGATGAAGGCAGACTGGTTCCGCTCGCAGCTGCTGAAATCACTGCTGTGAATGACCTCCGTCGAATGCAGCGGACAGCTGACTGCGACAGGCGCGACCATGCTTGTCGCTATCGCGACGATCCAGCGCACCCGCGCAGTGATGCGATGCGACCATCCGCTCATCAGGGTCAGTGCTTCGCCTGCAGTTGGGCAACCAGTGCCTGTAATGCAGTCTGGGTCTGCGGGCCGAACCAGCCGTCGAGGAAATCGTCGAGGATTCGCGGCGTCGGTTCCTCGAACAATTGAACCAGATCTCGGCGGGCTGCGGTTCGATTTGCGGTGAAGGCATGCCGCGGCAGCGCAAGGTGCCGCTGCAACCAGCCAACCGCAGTTTCGGTGACCGACGCCAAGGGCACCAATTGATCGACCATTCCGCAAGCCAGCGCCTGCCCGGCGTCGAGCATGCTGCCTTCGGCTACCAGCCGCTCGCCTCGAAAAGGTCCGACCAAACGCTGCAGGCCGGCGATGATTGGCGGTGGGATCGCCAGTCCGACCTGGGTTT
This sequence comes from Lysobacterales bacterium, assembly GCA_020442775.1. Taxonomy (GTDB): domain Bacteria; phylum Pseudomonadota; class Gammaproteobacteria; order Xanthomonadales; family SZUA-5; genus SZUA-5. The sequence continues at coordinate 3,875 of JAGRJL010000248.1, forward strand.
CGTTCAAGCCGATCCTGAACTCACCCTCCGCCATGACCCGGTAGTCACACCAGATCGCAAGGACTGCGCCTCCAGCCGGGCTGTGTCCGGTGATCGCGGCGACTGTTGGCACCGGCGAGCAGGCGATTGCCCGCATGGTGGCGGAGAAATCGGACCAGAATGCGCTCATTTGCCGGCGATCGAGCTTCACCAGCGCCGGCACATCAAGCCCAGCGGAGAACACCCCCGGTGAGCCGCTGAGCACGATGCCTTCAATTCCCTGTGATGGTGCCTGCTCGATGGCCTGACGAAGTAGAGCAATCAACGCGGGGTTCAAAGCGTTGACCGGTTTGCGCGCCAGCTGCAGCTCCAATATGGGACCGTGCTCGATTCTTTCCAGCATTCGACAAATTCTCTTCGCCCAAGCGCCTAATGTAGCGGGTATCGATGCAGGCACGGTGAATTTCACGCGATCCTGTCACCGGCGGCGATCGCAGTCCGGCCGGACACCTCAGGAGCGCAGCATGAACCTGAGCGGCCGTTGCTTTCACCGCGCGTTTCCCGGACTCTGCGCCATCGTTTCACATGGATGGGCGCCTTGGCCAAGGATCGAATCGTCTACCTGTGCGCCGAATGTGGCGCAGAGCACCCCAAATGGGCCGGTCAGTGCGGTGAATGCGGTGCCTGGAACAGTCTGACCGAGCAGCGTGCGGTCCCGCTCGGCAAGGGTGCGCGCGGCGGCGGGTTTGCCGGGACCAGGTCGGCTGCGGTGGAGAATCTGTCGACGG
>JAGRJL010000249.1:0-9780 GCA_020442775.1 Lysobacterales bacterium
TCGATCCAGGGAAAGGCGTTCTCCTGTCCGACCGCAAGCAGCACCTCGTCGCATTCGATGATGGGGTCGGGTTCGCCGGTAGCCACCAGCTTGCGCCGACCGTCCTCGCCATACTCCGGCCGCACCTTCTCGAAGCGCATCGCAGTGAGTTTGCCGTTCTCGTGCAGGAAGGCCTTGGGCACCAGATAGTTGAGGATCGGAATGCCTTCGTGCTGGGCGTCTTCCTTCTCCCAGGGTGATGCCTTCATTTCCTCAAAACCCGAACGCACGATGACCTTGACGTCGGTGCCGCCCAGGCGCCTGGCGGAACGGCAGCAATCCATCGCGGTGTTGCCGCCACCGAGGACGATCACTCGCGGTCCGACGCGATCGACATGCTCGAAGGACACCGAAGCCAGCCAGTCAATTCCCAGGTGAATGTGCTCGCCGGCCTCCTGCCGGCCGGGCAGGTCCAGATCGCGACCGCGCGGCGCACCGCAGCCGACGAAAACCGCGTCGTAGTCGTCCTCCAGCAGCCCCTTGAGCGATTCAATCCGCTGCCCACCACGCCAGTCGGCACCCAGATTGAGGATGTAGCCAACTTCCTCGTCGATCACCGATTCGGGCAGGCGGAAGCGCGGGATCTGGCTGCGGATGAAGCCGCCGGCCTTGGGGTCAGCGTCGAAGATGGTGACTTCGTAGCCCAGCGGCAGCAGGTCGCGGGCGACCGTCAGCGATGCCGGGCCGGCGCCCACGCAGGCGATGCGCTTGCCCAGCTTGCGCGCCGCCCGGCGCGGCAGTCGGTCGCTGATGTCAGTCTTGTAGTCCGCGGCCACGCGCTTGAGTCGACAGATCGCGACTGGCTCGGGGCTCTCGCCGTTGTTCTCCTCCACCCGGACCCGGCGGCAGGCCGGCTCGCAGGGACGATCGCAGGTTCGTCCAAGCACGCCGGGGAAGACGTTGGAGTACCAGTTGATCATGTAGGCGTCGGCGTAACGGCCGGCGGCGATCAGGCGGATGTATTCGGGTACCGGGGTGTGCGCGGGGCAAGCCCACTGGCAGTCAACTACCTTGTGAAAGTAGTTGGGATCACTGATGTCGGTGACGTGCACCGCGACCTCCCTTCCTCAGATCGCGAAAGACCCCAACGCCGACCGGCAGCCATTCTGTCGGTCAAGGGGCGGTCGGGCCCGGTCGAAGGATAGCCGGAACTGCCGGTGCTGCAAGGGGCAGCGGTCTGATTTCTTACAGATCAATGTCCATGGCGGTCACAAACGGGCGATCCCGGTCGGGGACAACTCGCTCCAGCGGTATCAGTCATCGATACCCCTGGTGTGCACAGACGGTGCGTGCGTCGAGTCGCTGGCGCAGCGCAGAAGGGGTCACCCACACTGAGCTCAATCATGGAGGAGTGCAGATGAAACGAACAACCGGCATTTGTTTGATCCTGGGCCTGCTGGGTAGTCAGCCGCTGCTGGCAGATCCGGCCGGCCCCAGTGAAATGAGCGCGATGGCGTCGGAGCTGAGCGTGGCTCCGCTCAATCTGGTCGGGATGTCGGCGCTGGCCGCAGGCGATCTGGTGCTGGTGGGATTGCACGCCAGCGGCGGTGCCGCGGTTGCGGTGATCGAATCCAGCGTGGACGGGAGTCGGCAGAGTGTTGAAGTATCCGCCGAATTGCTGACGCACAGCGCTGAGTTGATCGGGCAGTCTCTGGAAGTGACCGCGGAACTGGCCGGCAGCGCGATCTGGGCAGGCAGCGAACTGATCTTGTTCATACCTGACCAGATCCTGTTGTCCCATCATCATCGTCAGAGGATGGACTGATGCCCGCCCGGCGGTGGTTCATATCGCTGGTGCTGGCGCTTTGCTGTGCTGGCGCTCATGCCGGCAGTGCTTGCATCAGCCACGAGATCGGCCCTGATCAGCTTCGCGCCGCCAGCCAGCTCACCCTGACGGTGATAGCCGAGCTGGAGGCCGCCGACCGACCGCTGGCGATCGTCTCCCGGGTCGGCCAGGACCTGAGCCAATACGGCCAGCGCTACAGCCATGCCGGACTGGTGGTGCGCGATCATCCAGCGGGGCGCTGGACCGTGATCCACGAGCTCAATCACTGCGGCTCGGCGGACTCCGGGATCTATGCCGAAGGGATGCTGAATGTCTTTCTCGATGACATGGTTCGCTATGAGGCGCACTTGCTGTGGCCGGACGATCGACTGACCGAGGCACTGCTCAGGGCGCTGGCCGACGAGGCCCCGAGACGATTGCACAATCCCGAATACAGCGTGATCTCGCGCTACGGCTCCGAGAGCACTCAGAACTCCACCGCCTGGCTGGCAGAGCTGATCGGCTACTCGATGGCTGCCGAGTTTCCCGGGTGCCGACGATCGCCATCACAACCGCGACAGATTGCGCGCTGCGCACTGGATCGCCAGGGATTCACGCCGGATTCCATTCGCATCAGCTACGGCAAGCGGGTCATGGGCGGCTTGTTCAGCGCCAACGCCAGCTTTGTCGATCACCCGCTGCGTTCGCGGCTGTCGGGGAACTACGAGGTTGTGACCGTTCGCTCGATCCTCGATTGGCTGAGGCCGCAATCGATCGCCGAGCGGGAGATTGTTGAAGCGCACGACCGCGGGTAGGGTCGTCCTCAGAGAAGCCAATCGACACCAATTCGACTTTTTTCATTGTCGCGGTCAACCAATGGCGGCATGCTGCGTTGGAAGGCAATCGATACGCATCGTGCGCAAGTGGTTGACCCCATCCGGAGTCCGGCACCTGCGCACCTGACAGCAGCTGCAGGAGTTCTCCGATGGCGACCACCACCCGCCGAGCGCTTTTCGAGCACTGGTTCAAGCAACCCGCGACCCTTCTGCCCGACGGGCACAAGGCCCTGGCGCCGACCGACCCGCTCCAGCTGCTGATCAACCGCAGCAGCTTCGGGCTGCGCTCGGCCGAGTATCAGGCGGCCCAGGCTCTGGGCTTTGATGGTTGGCTGGAGCGCCAGCTGAACCCGGAGAGCATTGACGTCAGCGGGCTGGAATCGGCGCTGGCGAGATTGCTGCCAACGCTGAGCATGAGCAACGCAGCGCTGATTGCCGATGCGCGTGCCACCCAGAACAGCTTCCGCAGCTTCATCGAGCTGCGCTCGGCGACCTTCCTGCGCCAGTTCTACAGCGGTCAGCAGCTCTATGAAGTGATGGTCGAGTTCTGGAGCAACCACTTCAGCGTCGAGCACATCAGCGGGCCGATCCGGCAGTTCAAGACCCCGGATGACCGTGCGATCCGCAGCAATGCCATGGGCAGCTTCCGCGACCTGCTCAATGCCAACGCACGCAGTCCGGCAATGCTTTTCTACTTGGACAATTACGTCAACGTGGTCAGCGGCCCGCAGGAGAACTACGCCCGCGAACTGCTGGAGCTGCACACCCTGGGGGTCAACGGTGGCTACACCGAAGATGATGTGAAGAACGTGGCCCGCGCGTTCACCGGCTGGACCATCAACGGACGCGGCGACTATGAGTTCATCTTCAACGGGCTGGTGCACGACTTCGAAGCCAAGACCTTTCTGGGTCAGGCAATGCCGGCGGGGCAGGGCGTCGAGGACGGACAGCAGGTGCTGGATATCCTCGCCAGCCACCCCTCGACCGCCAACCTGATCGCTACCAAGCTGGTGCGGCGCTTCGTTGCCGACAACCCGCCGGCCACCCTGGTCGACGCGGTCGCCCAGGTGTTTCTGAGCACCGGCGGCGATGTGCGCTCGATGCTGCGGACCATCTTCAGCTCCAGCGAATTTGCCGCCTCTGGTGACCAGAAGGTCAAACGCCCCGCGGAGTTCGTGATGAGCGCCATGCGGGTGCTGGATCTGCAGTTCCAGGGTGACGCGCCGATTCGGCGAATCAATGCCTACCTGGAACAGCTCAACCAGCTGCCCTTCATGTGGCCTGCGCCCAACGGCTATCCCGATGTGCAGGGATACTGGATCAATACCACCGCCTGGCTGACGCGCTGGAACTTTGCCTTTGCGGTGGCCGAGAACACCCTGGCTCCCGGGCTCTACTTCAATCCGGCGACCCTGATCGGCAGCGCGAACAAGGCCGCAGAGGTGGTCGATGTGCTGGCCGATCGGCTGCTGCACCGGCCCCTGCTGGACGAGGATCGCGCACTGTTGATCGAATTGGTCGCCGGCGGTGCGCCGGTCGATGCACGGATAGACGCGCGCACCCTGCAGCTGCGGGTGCGTGAACTGACCGCGGTGCTGCTGGCCAGCCCGTATTTCCATTTCCGCTAAGCGAACCGTCGAGGGCATCATGAAAAATCAACTGAGCCGCCGCGACTTTCATCGCCTGGCCTGCGCGGGCGCATCGATCCCGTTGCTGGGTAGTCGGGTGGGGTGGAGTGCCAGCCGCAAGGACGCCAGCAACCGCGATGTGATTGTGGTGGTGTTCCAGCGCGGGGCGATGGACGGCCTCAATGCGGTGATTCCCTACACCGAGAACCTCTACTACTCACGGCGACCGACCATTGCGGTGCCGGCACCCGGCGGCGGGGCAGAGTCGGCGATCGCGCTCAATGATCAGTTTGCGCTGAATCCCTCGCTGGCGCCGTTCAAGGCGCTCTATGACGCCGGTGAGCTGGCGGTGGTGCATGCAGCCGGACTGACCACGCCCAGTCGTTCACACTTCGACGCCCAGGATTTCATGGAGCGCGCCTGGCTGTCTCAAGGCAGCGTGTTCGACGGCTGGCTGAATCGCTACGTGTCCTCGCTGGAAGCGTCGACCGCCACCTTCAGGGCGGTCGGCATGGGAACCGCAGTTTCCCGCTCGCTCAGCGGTGCGGCACCCGTGGTGGGGCTGTCGAGCATTGAGGACTTCGGCATCGAATCGGCTTCCCAGCGCAGCGAAAGCCTGAAATCGCTGCTGTCGCAGACTTTCGACGGACAAAGCTTCGTCGACAGCACCGGATTGCGTGCCTTTGCCGCAGTGGACGAGTTGGCCACCAGCCCGGCGGTCAACGCGGAAGTTGAGAATGGCGCGGTCTATCCGGATGGTGCTTTCGGGCAGCGACTGCGCGATCTGGCGGCCCTGATCAAGTCCGATTTGGGGGTTGAAGTGGCCACCGTCGACATTGGTGGCTGGGATACCCACAACAACGAGGTGAATGAGCTCAATCCGCTGCTCGCCGAGCTGTCCGAGGGCCTGGCTGCATTCCGCACCGATCTGGGTGCGACCATGGCAAGGGTCACCGTGGTGACCATGACCGAGTTCGGTCGGCGCGCCTATGAAAACGGATCGCAGGGTACCGATCACGGCCGCGGCAGCGCCATGTTCGTCCTTGGCGGCGGGGTGATTGGGGGGCAGGTTTACGCCGACTGGCCGACCTTGGCCGACGCGGCGCTCGACAACGGTGATCTGGCGGTCACCACCGACTACCGGGCAGTGCTCGCCGAGTTGCTGATCAAGCGCGGCGGTGTCTCCGACTTGAGCGCGATATTCCCCGGACTGGAGAGCAGCCCGACCAGCGGGCTGTTTGCGTAGCTGCCTGGCTCTGGGGGAGCAACTGATCACCCGATTTTGCGATCCAATGCGCAGAATCGGGCGTGTGCCATGTTCCCTCGAGTGAGAGGATCGTCCAGAAGCAAGCAGTAGTAGTAGGGCGGATCACATCAGATCTGCGCTTCGAAGGGGCGAGATGGACTCGGCGGTCCCAGCGCGACACCCCAGTATCGGCTTCCCGTGTGGAAGCCCTGGGCCATCGCGCACGGAGCATCGGCATCGAACCAGCGGCGGATCGGGAGGGCGGCGATGAGCAGGACGCCGCTGCAAGCACCGGCGCCTGCGGGCGATCCGGTAGTGGATGCCCACCTGGTGCTGGATCGTCACTGGCAGGTGCTCGAACTGACCGAGGCTGCTGCCGATCATCTGCGCTGCAGGCCTGATCAAGTCGCTGGCAAGGACCTCTTTGCGGTCCCTTCGCTGACCCTGGATGAAGTCGTGCGAGCGGCATTGCGCGGCGCGATGGTGGAACGGCGACCGCTGCGGGTGGAGACTTTCGACGACGTCCGCAATCGCTGGACCGAAACGCGGATCTATCCGGAGGGTGAAGGTCTGCGGGTTTACTTCAGCGATGTCTCCGTGCGCAGACGCAAAGAGCAGCTGGAGATCGGGCTGAATGCGATTCTGGCTGAGGTTGCGGCACAGCAGCCGCTGGTGCGCAGTCTGGAACAGATTGCCTTGCTGTATGAGCAGCTCAACCCCGGAGCAGTATGTTCGCTGTTGCTGCTGGACGCGGAGGGTGGGCGGATAATTCACGGCGCCGCGCCCAGTCTGCCGGAGGCCTACAACCAGGCGATCCACGGGCTGTCGATCGGTGAAGGACAAGGCAGCTGCGGCACCGCCGCGTGGCGCCGCGAACGGGTCGTCGTCAGCGATATCGCAGGCGATCCGCTGTGGACCGAGTTCCGTTTCCTGGCCCAGGCAAACAACCTGGCCGCCTGCTGGTCCACCCCGATTTTCGGGTCGGGGAATCGGGTGCTGGGCACTTTTGCGGTCTATTACCGTACCCGCCGCGAACCAGACCCTGGCGACCTTGCCACCATCGACCAGATGCAGGCGATCGCCGCCATCGCGATCGACAGCGATACGCTGATTCGGCGCGCCCGAGAGCGCGACTACTTTTTTCAGATGTCGACCGAAATCAACTGCATACTGGACACCCGCGGCGAGCGCATCGTGCAGTCCAACCGCAAGTTCAGCGAGGTGTCCGGCTACAGCGCCAGCGAGCTGCGGGCGCGCCACTATCTGGAGTTCGTGCATCCCGAAGACCAGCCGATAGCGCTGGCCGCAGTCGCTGATCTTCGAGCCAGCGGGGGGCCGGTACATGACATCACCTTCCGCCTGCGCTGCCGTGACGGCAGCTTGCGCTGGGTGCAGTGGGAGTCGGTTGCCGGCGCTGATGGCATGGCATTCGCGGTTGGCCGCGATATCACCGAGCGGCGACAGGCCCAGCAGGCGCTGGAATTTGCCGACACCCACGATCAGCTCACCCATCTGCCGCATCGGGTGGTGTTTGAAAAGATGCTCGCGGCCGAGCTCGCCCAGGCCAGTTCGGTCTGGGTGCTGCTGGTCGGAATGGATCGCTTTCACGCCATCAACGAGTCGATGGGCCACGTGATCGGCGACGAGGTACTCAAGATCCTGGCGGGGCGGCTGACCGAAGTGCTCGATGAAGAGGCCAAGCTTGCCCGCTTTACCGGCGATCAGTTCGCCGTTGCGCTGGTCGATGGCGATGAGCGCTTGGTCCTTAACCAGGCGCATCGACTGCGCGAGGTGGTCATGCGGCCGATCGAGATCAGAGGCTACAGACTGCTGCTGACCGCCAGTATCGGGATCAGTCATGCCCCCGACCACGGCTGGTCACCGCGCGATCTGCTGCGTCGCGCCGAGGCGGCGCTGGGCCGGGTCAAGCATCAGGGCAGAGACGGCATCTGTCGATACTCCGCGCGGCAAATGCGGGCGACCGAGGAGCGGTTGGAGCTGGGACATCGCCTTCGTGGCGCGCTCGACCGCAACGAGCTGACCCTGCGCTACCAGCCGCTGTTCGACTGTGCGCGCTGTCTGCCCAATGGGTTCGAGGCGTTGTTGCGCTGGTACGACCCCGAGCGCGGGGAAATCTCACCGGCGCGTTTTGTGCCGATTGCCGAGGCGCTAGGGCTGATGCCGGAGATCGGTCAGTGGGTGGTCGATCAGGCGTGTATGCAGGCAAGACGCTGGCTGGATCAGGGTTTGAGTGACTTCACGGTCGCAGTCAATATTTCAGCCCAGGAACTGCAACGGCGAGGGCTGGTGCGGCGCGTTGTCGACGCCATGACCCGGCATCGGCTACCGGCTGAGCTGCTCACCATCGAGCTGACCGAAAGCTCGCTGATGGAGAACGTCGATCGGGCGAGAGCGACCCTGCTCGAGCTCAAGGCGGCCGGTGCCCGACTGGCGTTGGATGATTTCGGAACCGGCTATTCCAGCCTGGCCTATTTGAAGCACTTTCCCATCGACAAGCTGAAGATCGATCAAAGCTTTGTGCGCGGGCTGCCGCAGTCCCGCGATGACGCCGCGATTGCCCGCACCATCGTTGCAATGGCCCATCAACTGCGAATGCGCGTTGCCGCCGAGGGCGTGGAGCATTCTGCACAGGCCGGCTTCCTCCGTGAAATCGGCTGTGACGAGCTGCAGGGACATCTGATTGCGCGCCCCCTGAACGCCGCCGAGGCACGGGTTTGGCTCAGCGATCCGCGCTCGGTTGTGCAGCCAGAAATCATGGACTGAGGGTGCCCCGTCAGCTCCGAAGCGGACCCGGCTTGCCGTCATTGACCGCGAATTTCGCCAGACTGCTGCCGCGAGCGTTGCGATCGCGAACGTTTTCAAATACCCGCAGGTCGGCCTGCAGCTGACCGGGCCGCAGATCGAAGGCGACGTAGCCCCGTCGCGAGCCGTCGCCGAGCAACAGGTGCGGATTGGCCGGCAGTTCGGAAGCGATTTTTTCCTGCGGCCAGGCCTGCGAGGTGATCGAGGTGCCGCAGAACTCGCTGGCGATGGTGCTGCCGTCATCCGCGTTCACGTTGGCCACATAGTGGGCGTGGACGTCACCGCCCAGCAAAACCGGGTTCGCCTTGCCGCGCATGGACTCGATCATCCGGGCACGATTGGCGGCATAGCCATCCCAACCGTCGGTCCAGATCACTTCGGCTTCACCCGGATCGCCGTCCTTGGGGGCAAACAGGGTGGATTGGGCGATCAGGTTCCAGCGCTGCTGGCTGTTGCTGAGGCTGTTGTAGAACCAGGCTTCCTGGGCCGCGCCGAGCATGCTGGCGTTCGGGTCCAGACGGGCCTCGCAGCCGGCCAGGTTGCTGGAGCCGCCCTGGCCGGGCGGCCTGCAGGGCTGCACCGAGCGGTATTGGCGGCAGTCGAGCAGATGCAAGTCGGCCAGCTGACCCCAGACGAAGCGATCATGCAGACGCATCCAGGGTCCCTGCATCACCTGCGCGCGGCTCAGCGGCAGGTGCTCGTAGTAGGCCTGATAGGCCGCAGCGCGGCGCAGCAGGAAGGCACCTTCGGGGTCGCGATCCTGGCCCAGTGCACCGGCGTAGTCATTGTCGACCTCGTGATCGTCCCAGGTGAACAGCCAGGGGTGATTCGCATGCGCCAGCTGCAGGTTCGGATCCAGCTTGTACAGCGCATGTCGCTGGCGATAGTCCTCCAGGGTCATCGGCTCCGGCGCACCGAAGCGCCGCACTGGATCAACACCCCAAGCGTTTTCGTAGATGTAGTCGCCGACATGCACGATCAGGTCCAGATCGGCCTCGCCCAGCTCGCGATAGGCCACGAAAAGACCGTGCTCGTAATGGGCGCAGGAGGCCAGGGCGAGTCGCAATCGGTCGACGCTCCCATCGGCCGCCGGTGCGGTGCGGGTTCGGCCGACCGCACTGATCGCATCGCCTGCGCGAAAGCGGTAATACCAATGGCTATCGGGCGGCAGATCCACCAGTTCCACGTGCACCGAATGCCCTTCGCCGGCGATCGCAAAGCTGCGCCCGCTGCGCAGCCCCTTGCTGAACTGCGCATCCTCCGCCAGATCCCATTCCACCGCCACGCTTTCAGCGGGCATCCCGCCGCCGGGCGCAAGCGGATCGGGCGCCAGGCGGGTCCACAGCACCACGCCGTTGGGTCTGGGATTGCCGCTGGCCACGCCCAGCGTGAAAGGATTTCTCTGCGGCTTCCAGTTTGCGAGCACCGCCCCCGGGCGGCCCA
>JAGRJL010000249.1:9868-12535 GCA_020442775.1 Lysobacterales bacterium
GGGGAAGGGCGATGGTAGCCTGATCAGATCGCGAGGAGATTGCAGCGAGCCGATCAGCGAAAGACAGATGCGTGTCGCAGACCCCCTCTTGCTGCTGGATGTCGAAGCGCGCGCTGCACGCGAATAAAACTCACGCGCTGAGCGCCCAGATCACCGCGGGAGAGGCGCTTGAGAATCAGCCAGAAAACCGGCCGCTTGATCAATAAGCGAACCTGCTCCTGGTAGGAGCGAGCTTGCTCGCGATTGGCAAGGCGGCGGCTCTATGAATCTGACATCTGATCGCGTGCGAGCACGCTCCTACCCTGGAAGCCGTCGCCGTCAGGCAAAACCTGGCGTCGCGCCAATCGGGCTGGAGCATGCTCGCGATCGACTTGGCTGGTTGTCGCGACGAGCCCTGCTCGCGCGTGAAACTTACGCGGTGAACGCGCAGATGAATGCCGGAGAAGCGCATGAAAATCAGCCCGGAATCCTGCCGGTTGATCGATGGTGCGGACCCGCACCTGGTAGGAGCGAGCTTGCTCGCGATTGGCGAGGCGCTTCGATGAACCTGACATCTGATCGCGTGCGAGCACGCTCCTACGTTAGAAACCGTCGCCGTCAGGCAAAACTTGGTGTGGCGCCAGTCGGGCTGGAGCATGCTCGCGATTGGCGAGGCGCCTCGACGAATCTGGCATCTGATCGCGTGCGAGCACGCTCCTACATTGGAGCCATCGCCGTCAGGCAAAACCTGGTGTCGTGTCTTTCGGGAGTGAGCTTGCTTGCGATCAACTTGGCTGGTTATCGCAACGAGCCCTACTCGCGCGTGAGATTCACGCCGTGAGCGCGCAGATCAACTTGGGAAGAGCGCATGAGAATCAGCCTGAAACCTGACAGGTGATCGATAGTTCGAGCCCGCTCCTGGTAGGAGCGAGCTTGCTCGCGATTGGCGAGGCGCTTCGATGAACCTGACATCTGATCGCGTGCGAGCACGCGCCTACGTTAGAAACCGTCGCCTTCAGGCAAAAACTTGGTGTCGTGCCATTCGGGAGCGAGCTTTCTCGCGATCGAATTGGCTGGTTGTCACAACGAGTCCTGCTCACGCGTGAAAGTCACGGGGTGAGCGCACAGATCAATACCGGAAAAGGGCATGAAAATCAGCCTGAAACTTCCCGGTTGGTCGATGGTGCGAACCCGCTCCTGGTTGGAGCGAGCTTGCTCGCGATCGACGCCTGCGTCTTGCCAGGTGGCCGCACTGAACATCGATCTGTTGAAGCGCCGGATGGCGATAGTCAGTCTCACCGAGCGAATCCCATGCGGCGTCGATTAACAGCCCACGAATGAGCGCCTGCCGCCAGGAGTGCGTACCAGACACCGGCCAGTGCCAGAAGCCACAAGCGCCGATTTCCGTTCACCGCCGGTGTAGACGAGCAGCCTTAGTCTGCCGACCATGCGCAGAATTTCTCTTCCCATGGCCGCGTGCGCGCTCGCTATCGCGGCGCTCGGTCCATCGCTGCAGGCCAGGACGGTCTACCGCTGCGTGGCCGATGGCAGCGTGAGCCTGGCGACCGCGCCGGAACCCGGATCGACCTGCACCGGCCAGGAAGTCGATGATCACGCCGCGCTGTTGCCCAATTTGTGGGGCAGCAGCGAGGCACGCAGCGGGGTGCTGTATCAGCGCGAGCAGGACGGCAAGCGGGTCTACAGCACCCGCAATCTCCCCGGATCGGTGGAACTGCTGCGCTTTACCGTGACCCCGCCGCCAGGTTCGCCTGCCCACGCCGGGCTGGGCAACGTCGGTCCGCTGCGCACCGATGCCTACGCGGATCTGTTCAAGTCAGCGGCCAAGTCCAGCCGGGTCGATGATGCGCTGCTTCGTGCCATCGCCCACGCAGAAAGCAGCTTCGACCCACAGGCGGTGTCGACCAAGGGTGCCCAGGGCATCATGCAGCTGATGCCGGCGACCGCCGAGGAATGGGCGGTCCGCGACCCCTTCTCCGCGGCCGAGTCGATTCAGGGTGGCGCTCGCCTGCTGGCCAGTCTGCTGCGTTTGTACAATGGCGATCGAACCCTGGCCGCTGCGGCCTACAACGCGGGGCAGGGCGCCGTCGCGCGCTATGGCGGGGTGCCGCCCTACGCCGAGACCCAGCGCTACGTGGCCAAGGTCGAGGCCCTGTACAACCTTTACGCGGCTGAACTCTGAGCACTGACGATTATTGGCGTTGAGACCTGCTGCCGGCGCTGATTCGATCGGACAGAACGAGCGCGGGCTACCGCGTCCGCACAACCGCAGCTGACCAAACGCGATCTCATCGCTTGATTAAGCGTTCGGCAACCCCCAACATAGACAACAACCGGGGGCGCATTTGGTTTCGACGTGGGTGTTGAACCCTGGGGTGCATGTCGAGGGGGTAGCTTTCCTCGTAAATCCAGCTGCAAGACTTATAGTCGCCAACGACGAAGTCTACGCTCAAGCGGCCTAAGGCCGCTTAATCCGCCCCACCTTGTGTCCATGCTCGGTGCATGCGGATCAGAATCATGGAATCGCGAGCAGACGGGTCTGACGTCGGCAGCTAAAACCACCAGACTGGCTACACGTTATCCCCGCCGATTGGGGCTTCGTGTAGTAAGACTAAAGAATCGGCTAAACATGTAGATCTCCAGATGTAGGGCTTGCGGACGGGGGTTCGA
>JAGRJL010000250.1 GCA_020442775.1 Lysobacterales bacterium
CGTCGTTGCTCGTCGCAGCCATAGGGGAAGCTATGCCTTGCTCCTCGCGCCTAGTCTCAGAGCAAAATCCATCTGAACTAAGTTCAACTTAATTTTGGGGACACCACACTAGTTGGCGCCGCAACGCCAGGCGGCGCTGCAGCGGTGCTTGGGCGATCGCCAGGCACGCGTAGGACTGGCACCCGATTGCCTCATCTATTCGCGACCGAAATCAGCTGCCCGGAGGATGCCATCGCGGAATAACCCCATCCCGACCGATCCGCCGTTATCCTGTGATCATCAAGTTCAGCGGAGCCGGTCATGCGCCTTTTGGGGATGCTCTTCTTGTGGTTGGTCGTCGGCATTCCCGCCCATGGCCAGTCGGCAAAACCCGCTGATCTGCAGGCCTGGTCCGACTGGGTCATGAAGGATGCGGAGTTCACTGTTTGTCCGGTGCGCTACAACGTCCAGACCAGCAACGAGCGCGACCACTTCTGCCGGGTGCCGGGAACACTGCAGCTGCAGCTGGACGCAGATCGCGGGCGCTTTCAGATCAGCTGGCAGGTGATCGCGGCTGGCTATGTGGGACTGCCTGGCTCCGAAGACGCCTGGCCGGTTGCGGTGACGGTGGATGGCCAACCGACCGCGGTCATGGTTGGCGACCGGGGGCCGCAGGTTTGGCTGGAGCCGGGATTTCGGCGAATGGCAGGTGAGCTCAGCTGGGCTCAGCGCCCGCAGAGTCTGGCCCTGCCGGAGGGAGTGGCGCGCCTGGAAGTGACTCTGGACGGACAGCAGCTGGCCGCACCGGAGCTGCGCCGCTCGCGGCTGTGGCTGGGCAACGCTGAAGTGGTGGCCAGCGAGGCCGATGCGCTACGGGTGGAGGTCTACCGGCGGCTGCGCGATGACCTGCCGCTGACGCTGTCCACCTGGATCAATCTGAGCGTGTCCGGCAAGGCGCGGGAGCTGGTGCTGGGGCCGATCCTGCCGGCCGGCTTTGTCGGTAGCGAGGTCAATGGCTCGCTGACCTCGCGATTGGAATCAGATGGTCGTCTGCGGGTGCAGCTGACCCCCGGCAGCCATTGGCTGGAGATCGGCGCGCGGGCGCTGGAGGCGGCCGACAGCGTCAATCGCGGACCCAAACCGGCGGAGAACTGGCCGGAGCAGGAGGTCTGGAGCTTCAGTCCCGGTGCGGTGCGCGGACCGGTCGACGCCAGCGGCGGCGAGCCGGTGGATCCTGCAACCGCCGGTGTGCCGGAGCAGTGGCAAAGCCTGCCTGCCTATTTGCTATTGCCCGATCAGGTGCTGAGCATCGACCGGCCGCCGCTCAGCCTGGAAGCGATCGCCGCAAATCATCTGAGTCTGGAGCGCCAGCTGTGGCTGGACTTTGACGCCAGCGGCTGGACCGCGATCGACAATCTTGGCGGGCAGATGAACCAGGGCTGGCGGCTGGACGCGCTGGCCGAGCTGGACCTGCAGCGCGCCAACAGCGGCGGCGAGGCGCTGCTGCTGACCGCATCCACCCTGCATCCGGACGCGGTGGGGGTGGAGTGGCGCGCAAAATCTGTATCGCTGCAGGCAACTGCACGCCTGCCCGGTGGCGCGAGTCTGCCGGTGTCGGGCTGGAGCGAAGTGGTGGATCAGGCCAATCTGACCGTCAACTTGCCGCCTGGCTATCAGCTGCTGGCAGCGCCGGGGGCGGATCGGGCCAACAGCGCCTGGATTTCACGCTGGCGACTGGGAGACGTTTTCCTGCTCTGTCTGGGCGGATTGATGGCCTGGCGGCTGGGTGGCGGGGTGCTGGCGGCAGTGACCGTGGGCTATCTGCTGCTGAGCTTCGATCACGCCAAGGCGCCGATGATGAGCGTGCTGATGATCCTGCTGGTGCTGCTGCTGGCGCGCTGGGCCGAAGGCTATCGCATCGGCATCTGGCTGCGTCGCTTCGCCTATCTGGCCGCGCTGGCGCTGGCCTGGGTGGCCTTGCCCTATGCGGCTAGCCAGCTGAGCCTGGCGCTGCACCCGCAGCTGGAACGCTATTCGGTCGCGAGCAGCGGCGGCTTCAACCAGGCGACTTCGCAGGTCATTGGCGGCAGCTACGCTGGTCGCGGCAGACACTACGACAACTACAGCCCCGTCCAAGAAGAGGGCTTTGACGCCCCGGCAGCGCTCGCCGAACCCGCGCCCCAGGAATCAGGAGTGGTCATGAGCGATGACCAGGAGCTCGATCAAGTGACCGTGACCGGCTCCAGAGTCCAATCCGTGCGCCCTGCTGCGCCGCCGGTCAAGATGGCCAAGCAGCAGGTGCTCAACCGGCTCGATCCCAAGGCGGTGGTGCAGGCCGGCAGCGCCGAACCGCAGTGGTAATGGCACTCCCACCAGCTGAGCGTGAGTGGCCCGGTCGCAGTGGATCAGCGAGTGAGTCTGCTGATGACCCCACCCTGGCTGACCCGGATCTGGCGAGTGATGGCCGTGTTGTTGGTCGCAGGGCTGATGCTGGCCACGCTGCGCCGCCTCGCGCCGCCGCAGCTCAGCGCGAAGTTGCCGGCGTGGGCGCTGCTCGCGCTGTGTCTGATCCAGCCGGCGATGGCTGCGGACTATCCCAGTGCAGAGATGCTCGATGAGCTTCGGTCGCGTCTGACTGAAGCGCCGGACTGCGCGCCGACCTGTGCACAGCTGTCGCGCGCCACGGTGCGCGCCGACGCCAATCAGCTGGTGGTGGAGCTGGAGATCCACGCCGGCAGCGAAATCGGCGTGCCGCTGCCCTCGGCGCCTGGCTGGCAGCCGGGTTTGGTCGAGGTGGACGGCAGCGCGCACCCCTGGCTGTGGCTGGAGGGCGATGATCCCTGGATCAGCCTGCGCCCAGGCGTGCGTCGGGTGCGCCTGCAGGGCAGCATCGCCGGGGACCAGCTGCGGATGCGCTTCCCCATGAATCCAGGGCGGATCGATGCGGTCGGCGAAGGCTGGCTGATCAGCGGCATCCAGCGCGATCGATTGCCCAGCAGTTCCCTGGAGCTGACCCGTCAGGAGCGCAGCGCCGCCAGCGACGAACTACGCCGGGAGTCCGATCTGCCGTCATACGTGCGCGTGGTGCGCACCATCACCATCGATCTGGAATGGAGCGTGACCACCCGGGTGGAGCGGATCGCGCCGGCGACCGGGGTGATCAACGTGGCGATTCCGCTGCTGCCTGGAGAGCGCCTGCTGGCCGAGGATCCGCCGGTGCGCGACGGCGCCGCGCAGATTTCACTGGCGTCGAACGTGGTGGTCTACGAGGGGCGGCTGGAGCCCAGCAGCGCGCTGCAGCTGAGCGCACCGGCGCTGGATCAGCGGCTGGAAGTGTGGTCGCTTGAGGTCAGTCCGATTTTTCACGCCGAATATCAGGGGCCGGTGGCACTGCTGGTCGGTGGGGCCGGTAACGCGGCACCCACCTTCTATCCGCTGCCTGGTGATGTGCTCGAGGTGCAGGTCACTCGGCCGGCCGGGGTGGAGGGCAATACGCTGGCGATTGATGGCGTGGGTCTGTCCACCAGTCTGGGTTCCAGGCTGCGCGAGAGCACCCTGAGCGTCAGTATCCGCGCCACCCGCGGCGGCCAGCACACCCTGGGGCTGCCGGCCGAGGCCGAGTTGCTCGCGCTCAATATCGACGGACGTGAGCTGCGGGTGCGTCCGGAGAACGGCCAGCTGATGCTGCCGATCACGCCCGGCGCGCACAACATCGAGCTGCGCCTGCGCGAGGCCGAGGGTATCGGGCTGATCGGCAGGCTGCCGCAGTTCGATCTGGGCATGCCCTCCGCGAACGTCGCGCTGCGCATGGCCCTGCCTGATGACCGTTGGCTGCTGGCGGCCGGTGGACCGCAGGTGGGGCCGGCGGTGCGCTACTGGTCGATCCTGGTGCTGGTGCTGGCGATCGCCCTGGCGCTGGGCCGGGTGCCCGGCTCACCGGTGCGCACCCGCGACTGGCTGGTGCTGGGGATCGGCCTGAGCACGGTGGCCTGGCCGGCGCTGATCGTGGTGGCGGTCTGGCTATATCTGCTGGAATGGCGTCGTCGCAAGGGCGGCGAGCTCAACCCCTGGCCCTTTGCCTTTGCCCAGCTCGGTCTGATTTTCTTCAGCGCGGTGGTGCTGATCATGCTGATTGCCACCGCCTGGAGTGGGCTGCTGGGCGACCCCAAGATGACCGTGCAGGGCAATGGCTCCAGCGCCAGCAATTTGATCTGGTTCGCCGATCACGCGTCCGGCGAGCTGCCCGGCGCGTGGGCCCTGAGCCTGCCGCTGTGGGTCTACAAGGGCGCGATCCTGCTGTGGTCACTGTGGCTGGCCAACGCGCTGATCAACTGGCTGCGTCGGGCCTTCGAAGCCCTGGGCAGCGGCGGCTGGTGGAAGACCCTGTACCGGAGCAAGCCCAAACTGCAGGCGGATCCGGTAGTCCCGGAGCCACCCACCGAGGCCAACAGCAAGCCGGCGGATTCCTGAGCGGCGCCAGCGGCCGGGCCGACCACGGGCCCGGTCGCCGGGTACGGGTGCGTAGTCAGCGCACCCGCATCAAGCGGATCTGTTACGTCTGCGAAGCTCGTAGACTGGAGCGGCCCGTTATAGTGACGGCGGACCAGCCGGACAGCAGAGCATGGATGCCACCGATCCGAAGTTGCAGGAGCAGCTGCGCGAGCTGATTACCCTGGACAGCGCCGAGCGTGAGCATCGGTTGACCCAAATGGCCGCCGGCGATCAGGCCGCCGAGCAATCCCTGCGTTCGGCTTTGGCATCACTGCTGGCGGCGACCCTGGACGCACCGTCGGCGAGAGTCGCCGAGCCGGTTCAGGTTGCGAACTCCCAGTCTGGTTCTTCGGACCCGCCGCCCAAAGCGAATGAAAACCGGCTGGGCCCGTGGCTGCTGATGCGCAAGCTGGGCGCCGGTGCGATGGGTGAGGTTTGGCTGGCCGAACAGCGTCATCCCCGCCGCCAGGTGGCGCTGAAGCTGATACGTGCAGGAATGCAGCACGCCGAGGTCCAGGCCCGCTTTGTGCGCGAAGCCAATCTGCTGGCGCGCGCCGATCATCCCTCCATTGCCCGGGTGCTGGAAGCGGGATTGGCCGACACGCCCAGTGGGCCGGTGCCCTACCTGGCGATGGAGTATGTGGCTGGGGTCACCCTGGGCCAGTGGCGCGAGCAGACTCAGCCGGATCGGCGGGCCTGTCTGAAGTTGCTGGCAGAGCTCGCCGATGCGGTCGACGCGGCACACCTGAAGGGCGTGCTGCATCGTGATCTCAAGCCCGACAACATCCTGGTCGATGGCGAAGGCCACCCGAAGATTCTGGACTTTGGCGTCGCCACCGCCCTTGACGACGAGACCCGGGTGGCGATGACCCAGAGCGGACAGCTGATCGGCACCCTGGCCTATATGAGTCCAGAGCAGCTATCGGGTGATGCCGCAGCGATTGACGCGCGCAGTGACGTTTATGCGCTGGGCGCGATTGCCTACGAGCTGTTGAGCGGGCGTCCGGTGCATCAGCTGCAGGGACAGTCGCTGATGGCCGCGCTACGCTCACGCGAGCGGATCGAAGCGCAGCCGCTGGCCGAGCTTGATCCGGCAATGCGCGGCGACACCTCGGCAGTGGTGATGAAGGCCCTGGCCACACAGCCGGCACAGCGCTATCGCTCGGCGGCCAAGCTGGGAGAGGATCTACGCCACCTGCTGGCGGGGGAGACGGTCAGCGCGCGGCAGCCGAGCGCCTGGGAATCGGCGCTGAGGACCGTGCGTCGCAATGCGCTGGCTTTTGGCGTGTCCGCGATCATTGGTCTGTCGCTGCTGGTCGCAACTTGGGTCAGCTGGCACTCGGCGCAGGCCGAGGCCGCGGCCAGAGCCGAGGCCGAGGCGCGCACCCAGGTCGCCGAGGCGGTCAGCGAATTCGTTGATCAGCTATTGGGCTCGGCCGATCCCAATCGCGGAAAGGGCGCCGATCTGAGCGTCCGCCAGCTGCTCGACGACGCGGTGCAAACGCTGGATCGCAATCCTCCCAAGCGCTTGGAGGTCGAGCTGGCGGTGCGCGAGTTGCTGATGCGCGCCTACACGAATCTGGGCAAGTTCTCCGCGGCTGAGGGGCAGCTGGATCGTGCGCAGGCGCTGAGCGCCCAGCTTTACGGCGATCGTGCCGAGTCAGTGCGCCAGGCCGAGGTCGATCGTAGCTCGCTGTGGATCAGCGCAGGGGAAACCGACGCTGCCGTTCGGGCCCTGGATGCGCTGCTGGCACGCACTGACCTGAGTGACGAGGTGGTACGTGAGGCGCAGGTTCAGCGCGCCCGGGCGCAGCTGGTGAGCGGCGACCCGGGGGCGGCAGCGGAGGCGTTGAGCCCGCTGCTGCCGCAGATCGAGGCTTCACCGGACAGCACTCGGGAACTGCGCTGGTTGGCCCGGCAAACCCTGGCAATTGCGGAGCTGCAGCTGGGCGAGTTCGAACGCAGCCAGGCATTGCTGGAGGCATTGATAGACGAGCGCAGTCAGGTGCTGGGGGCCACCCATCCGAACGTCCTGGCCAACCGCAGTGATCTGGCGACCGCGCTGGACCAGGTCGGCCAATGGCAGCAGGCTGCCGCGATCCTGCGTGATGTTCATGCCCTGGAGGTGCAACTCTACGGGGCAGAGAACCTTTCGCCCATCAGCACTTTGCAGAACCTCGCCAAGATCCTGCTGGAGCGCGGCCAACTGACCGAAGCGGCCCCCATGCTGGAGCAGGTCGCAATGGTGGTCGAGCGTGAGCTGGGTATCGATCACCCGCAGATGCTCTATGTGCGCAATCTTCGTGCGGCACTGTTCGAGGACAGCGGCAACCTGGTCGCCGCCGAAAAGGAGTTCCGCGCGCTGCTCGCCAGCCATCAGCGGGTCAATCAGCTGCAGGCACCGGAGGCGCTGGTGGTGCTCAACAATCTGGCGACGCTGTTGGGAAAACAGGGTCGCACCGAAGAGTCGCTGGAGCTGTTTGCGCAGGCCCAGGAAACCGCAGCGGCCACCCTTGGCACCGATCACTTCCTGTGGGGAATCATCGCCAACAATTACGGTGACGCGCTGGTGGCGGCGGGAAAGAAGAACCTGGGGCTGGAACTGCTGGAGCGCAGTCTGCAGGTGCTGGAAGCGAGCTTCGGCGCCGAGCACGAACGGGTCAAGAAGGCGCAGGAGCGCTTGGACAAGGCTCGCGCTGGGTGAGCCAGCTGGCTTGTCTGATCGGGCAAGCTGTCGTAGCGTGAGATGATCTGGTCCAGAGATAACGTTATGTCACGATTGCTGATCTGCTGCGCCCTATGGTTCAGTTCCTTCGCATGCGCTGAAGAGATTCGAAACTTGAGTGCCGCAATGAGCCTGGATGAGCTGGGTGCGGTCAGCGCGATTGAGTTCAGGGAACCGGTGGCACCAAAGCTGGAGCGGGCCTTGCGCGATCGAATTTCCGGATGGCGTTTTTCACCGGTTCTAGTGGAGGGTGAACCCGGACCGGCCACAGTCAATCTTTCCATCACGCTGGGCTTCACGGAAACCGGCGAGACCTTTCAGGCTCGGGTAATCCGCGCCGCGACCGGTTTGAAGACGCTGAGCATGAGTGTCCCGAAGTACCCCCGCAGTGAGCTGCGGGCGCAGCGCGGCGGGACGGTGGTGCTGAAGCTGGTGGTGGACACCGATGGTTCGGTGGCCGATGCAATTCCGGTGTATGCGACGAACGCCAAGTTCAGTCGCGCGGCCATTCGCGCTGCGATGCATTACCGGTTCGAACCGCTTTTGGTCGACGGTGTGCCTGCGCGAGCGGAGATCTACATTCCGGCTCGCTTCTACATCAATGGTCGAATTCCTGAACTGCCCGAAATTCCGGAGCTCCGGGGCAGCGAGCTCGAAACCGGCAGCGGGGCGCTGACTGCGGAGTTGGGCGGACAGCTACTGACCGAGGTTCAGGGAGCGCTCTGAGCGCCAGCCAAGGCCGTCCTGGCTCGACAGCGTGCTTTCACTCGCAGCAGCGCAGGAAGGTGAGCAGCGCAGATCAGTTGGAACGATTGCGGTGGTTCGCGTCTTAAGCCCGCACTATTCTTAAACCTTCTACTGCAGCTTCCGCATGCGCACTGTGGCGCGGTTTGCTCCCTGCTATCAACACGACTCAAGTACGCCTTCGCCGATCTCCGGTCGGCAAACCGCCTCACAGCACACCTGTGAAACCCTCGCGACGAACGATCATG
Source organism: Lysobacterales bacterium (assembly GCA_020442775.1). Lineage (GTDB taxonomy): Bacteria > Pseudomonadota > Gammaproteobacteria > Xanthomonadales > SZUA-5 > SZUA-5. Next base: position 8,188 of record JAGRJL010000250.1, read on the forward strand.
AATAGTGCGGGCCAGATTCGGCCGCTCAGAGCCGCCCGGCGCGCTTGACGTCGATATAACGATTGACCAGCGCCAACGGCAGCTGTGCCGGCTCCACATCGACGCTGCTGATCCCGTGCCCTGAGAGCCGGCGGAAGTTGTCGCGGCGGCGTTCCAGATACTCGGCGGTGGCGGCGTGAGTGAGGGCGTCCTCCAGCGCCCGCACCGGTGCGCGCAGGCTCTGGCCGAGAATCCCTTCGCGCAGGCTGGCCAGCAGCACCAGATGACGCTCCTGCAGCAGCTGCAGCGACGGGAGCAGGGTGTCGTCGTCTTCATCGCGCAGATTGGACAGGATCACCACCAGCGCGCGCTTGCGCTGGCGCACGATCAGATCTCGTGCCGCCATCAGATAGTCGGGACTGTGCAGGGTGGGCTGCAGGTCGAAGGCCGCGCCCATCAGTCCATGGATCGTCGCCATCGACTTGCGCGGGGCGACGAAACGACTGGTGCCGCCAAAGGTCGCCAGGCCCACCGCATCACCCTGGCGCAGCGCCACGTAGGCCAGCAGCAGGGCGGCATTGAGCACGTGGTCCATGTGGCTCAATGCATCGTCGCGGGCCTGCATCCGGCGCCCGCAGTCGACCAGCAGGATGATCTGCTGGTCACGCTCGTCCTGATACTCGCGGGAAATCAGGCGGCCCATTCGGGAGGTGGCCTTCCAGTCGATCTGGCGCTGGATATCGCCCTCGCGATACTCGCGCAGCTGATGAAAATCCATCCCCTGGCCGCGGCGCCGGCGCTTGAGTACGCCGATTTGGGACAGGCGATGGTCGGTGGCGAGCAGGGCGAAGCGGGTCAGCGCGGCGAAGTTGGGATAGACCCGCACTGCCTCCATCTCGCCCACGCGCAGGCGCCGGTCCCACAGCTTCCACGGTGAGCGCAGGCGCAGCTCGGTCTGGCCGAAGGCAAAGCTGCCGCGCACCAGCGGATGTACCCGGTAGTTCAGCTGCACCCCTTCGCCGGGCGGCAGCTGCACCCGCTGCGGCAGATCGTGGATCGCCATGCTACCGGGCGGATGATCGTAGACGCTCAGATCCTGCAGATGGGCGCTGTCATTCTCCAGGCGCAAACCGATCTCCCGGTCGACCCCCAGCGGCAGCGCCTGCGGCAGCTGTCGGGTCAGGCTGGGACCGGGGCGTCGCCACAGCTGCCAGGCGTCAATGGCGGCGCCCAGTATCAGAACGCCCAGCGCCACCCACCAGACCAATCCCAGCGCGGGCAGCACCGATGCCAGCACCGCCAGCAGTAGGGTCAGGCCGAAGCAGATCAGCAGGGCGGGTGCGGGAATCAGCATCCGGCTGGCCTAGGCGCGCGGCGCCGGCGTGCGTTCCAGCAGCTCATGCAGCACCTGATCGCTGCCATGACCCTCGACCGCCAGATCGGCGGTCGGCACCACCCGGTGGCGCAGCACCGGCAGCGCCATCGCCTTGATTTCGTCGGGGCTGACGAAGTCGCGCCCGGCCAACAGCGCTCGCGCGCGGGCGCTGCGCACCAGCGCAATCGCACCGCGGGTGCCGGCGCCGATCGACAGGCCGGCGAAGCTGCGAGTGTCGCGGACGATCCGCAGCGCGTAGTCGGCCACCGCTTCGTCCACGGTCAGGTGTGCGACCAGCCGCTGCAGCTTGTCCAGGGTTTCCGGCTGCATCACCGGCTTCACTGCACTCACGTCGAGCTTCTCACCGACCTGCGCCGAGGTGATCTGGCGAACGATTGCGCGCTCGTCGGCCTCGGCGGGATAGTCGATATCGACCTTGAGCAGGAAGCGGTCCAACTGGGCTTCTGGCAGCGCATAGGTGCCCTCCTGCTCCAGCGGATTCTGGGTGGCCAGCACCATGAACGGCGGATCCAGCGGATGAGCCACGCCCTCGATGGTGACCTGGCGTTCCTGCATCACTTCGAGCAGCGCCGACTGGGTCTTGGCCGGTGCGCGGTTGATCTCGTCGGCCAGCAGCAGATTGGCAAATACCGGTCCGCGGCGAGTGGTGAACTGGCCGCTGCTGGGGTCGTAGAGCGTGTGTCCGGTCACGTCTGCCGGCATCAGGTCCGGAGTGAACTGGATCCGCGCAAAGCGACCGCCGACCGCTCTGGCCAGCGCCTGCACCAGCAGGGTCTTGCCCAGGCCGGGTACGCCTTCGAGCAGCACGTGGCCGCCGGCCAGCAGGGCGCAGAGCACCTGGTCCACCACTTCGGTCTGGCCGAGGAAGGCCTTGGCGACCTGGTCGCGCAGCGACTGGGTCAGTTCGACGGCGCGAGCGAGCTGAGCTTCGCTGAGCTTGGGCGTAGTCATGGCGGATCCTTTCGATCGTCGTCAACAGAGTCTGCCTGAGTGCCGCTGAGTTCGCGGTGCAGATGACGACAACTGCGGGTCAGGCGAAGGAATTCGGTGGGCTCACGGACATCGCTGCCGTGGACCAGTTGTTGCGCGTGGCTGGGCGGCAGCTGGAAGCGGCGGCAGAGGAAGGCGATCTGATCGTCTGCCGCCATGCTGCGCAGGTGCGGGTAGCGACGAGCGGCCGCGTCGTAGGCACAGGCGGCGGCCGCGCGGGCCAGATTGCTGCGCTGACCGGCCGACCACAGGAAGCGACCGCTGGCGCCCAAATGATCACTGAGGCGGCGGCGCTCGCCGCTGGGGTCTTCCTGACTGGGACCGAATCGCGGCAGCCCATGCCAGATGAACAGCACGATCAGCAGTGCCAGGCTGATCAGCACCGGGGTCGCATGCTGCTTCAGCCACGGCCACAGCTGTGGTGGGCGGACCCGATACCAGTAGACATGCGCCAGATCCGGCGTGGCATTGAGCAGCAGCCAGAAGAACTGGGCATTGTCGTTGCGGCCGATTCGCCAGTTCTGGGCAAAGCTGATGTCGTTGATCGCGGTGATCAGTCCTTCGCCGAGCTGCTTCTGCAGGATGCGGGTGCCCTCATCGCCATTGATGGTTCGAATCGCATCCTCGCTGGACAGCAGTTCACCGCCCAGCGTGGTGACCAGCAGCGGCGCCGGTTGATCCTCCCAGCGCACACTGAGCAGGGCAGGGTCGTCCGCCGAGGCCGATTCTGTCGGGTTGCGAAAGGCCCTCAGTGAGCCGAAGCCGGTCCGGTCGTCGTGGTAGTCGAAATCCGGTGCTTCGCTACGGCTGATTCCCAGATCCTCGAGCAGGGGATCGGGCTTCTCCCAGCGCTCCGATTCCACCAGCAGATGGCCGCCCTGGCGGACGAACTGCAGCACCGCTGCCCGCGCCTGGGCGGTCATCCCGACCCGGCCTGCGGGGACGATCAGCGCACTGTGTGGCGGCAGATCGGCGGCCTGCTCGAATGAACCCAGGTGACGACTGGGCATCTCCATCGCCCGCAGCCAGCGTTCCGCGGCCAGATAGGGTTCGCGCAGCACCCGGGCGGACGGCGGATTCCATTCGTCCACCGCCTTTTTTTCGTACATCATCAGGAACAGTGCGACGCCGCCGGCGATGACGATCAGCAACAGCAGCAGTTGCCCCCAGGCGCCGCGCAGGTTCATGCCGCTGACTCCCCGGCGCGTTCCTCGGTTGCTGCCGGCACGATTTCCACCGTCTCGAAGTGCTGCGCATAGCCGTGGCACAGCGCGGTCAGCGCATCCACCTGCGGCTGGTGCTCTGCGTAGGCCAGGTTCACCCACTGATTGATCAGTTCGGCAACGAATGCGCTGGCTGAGGCCGAAATCCGGCCGCGAGTGCGGGCCAAAACGTCGCCTTCGGTGGCGCCCCGGTTAAGACGCAATCCGTGGGCGTGCACCAGTTCGGACAGGGTGGCGCGGTAGAGCAGGCCCAGCGCCTCGCGCAGCTTGCCTTCGGCGATCCACTGCAGTGCGGTTTCCGAGACCTGCGGGGGCAGGCTGTCGGGGTCCATTTGCAGGCCAAACAGCTCGGCCGGCGCCGCGCCGGCGTCTTCCTCCGCACGCACCAGCGGGCCCCAGCTGCGGGCGATATAGCGCACCAGCATCAGGATCAGCGCGGCCAGTATCAACCAAGCCAGCAGCTGCCAGATCGAGGCGAACAGTTGTCCCAGCCCAGCCAGCGGGGTGCGGGTCTGGAGCTCCGGTTCGTCATCGTCGTCGAACTCGCGCAGCACCCAGCGCTCTTCCTTCAGCTGCTCGCCGAAGATCGGGTCTTCGAAGACCTTGACGATGGCCTGCCGGGCCGAGTTGTCGCCAGGGCCCTGCGCCAGCTGGGCGCAGCGCTCCTCCATCGCCCGCAGCCGTTCCGGCTCCCAGTCCTCCCGCGGATCCCAGACCTCGTTCTCGGCGGACTCGACCATTTCTTCCGGTGGGCTGAAGTCCAGCTCTCCGCTGGGCAGGCACTCGCCCTCGTAGGCGTGCGCCGGCTGGATTGGCGCCAGACTCAATACCGCGATGGACACCAGCACGACAGCAGCGCCACTGACCCGTGCGGCCAGACGCTTGATCGCCAGTTCCACATCCCAGCCTTCCAGCAGCACTCGCCGATTGAGATACAGGCTGAAGCCGGCGGCCACGTACAGTGGCTCGATGATCCCGACCGCGATCAGGTAGTAGACGCTGTCGGTCCACTCCCACCACTGGCCGGTGATCAACTCCATCGGCAGCGGTGGTCCGGTGTCATTGAGCGGATCGCCACCGGGCTGAAAGAACAGGTCGAAAGTGACGCTCAGACCGGCCTGGATGATCAGCTCCAGGTTCACGCAGACAAGGGTCAGGCCAAAGGCGGTACCGTAAAAGCGACGCCCCAGCAATGAACGGCGCTTGCGCGCGGCCGAGCCGGACTGCCGCTCCAGAATGCTCACCGGCAGGTGATAGCTGCGTGCCGGGTCGAGTCGCGCGAAGGTCAGCGCATAGAGCAGGCCGGGGCTCAGAATCTGGCGCCATGCTCCGAGCAGTTCGGCCGGGCCGGTCGGCTCGCCGAAGACCTGACGGCTCAGGCTGTAGAGAACGAAACGGTCGAACAACGGCTTCAGCCACCACAGGACCAGCACCGCGATCCACGGGTATTGGGCCAGGCCCAGATGCAGCGCAATCGCCAGCGGCAGCACCGGCAGCCACCAGGCCAGAAAAGCGCTGCGCCACCAGTGCACCGCCAGGCTGAAGCCCAGATCGATCGCCTCATAGCCACCGCGGGGGCGCAGCTTGATCGCAATCTTATCGAGCTGCACGCGGGCCTCCGGCGCGCCAGAAGTAGGCCAGCAGCAGCACCCACAGGATGATCCCCACCGCGTATTTGGGACGTGGATCGGGCAGGTTCAGCGGCGAAAAGAAGGCCTCAACGATCGCCGCAGCGACGAACATCAGCGCCGCACCCAGCATCAGCTTCAGCGCCACCTTGGCATTCTCCACCAGCGCCAGCCGACGAGAGCGGCGGCCGGGCGAGAGCAGGGCAGCACCCAGCTTCAGTCCGGCAGCACCGGAAATGACGATCGCCAGCAATTCCAGTCCGCTGTGCGCGGCGACGAAGGACCAGATCTGCTCACCAAGCCCGATCTGCTGCAGGTAGCCCAATACTGCACCGATGTACAAGCCGTTGAATAGCAGGAAGAAAATGCTGCCGAGGCCGAGCAGAATGCCGCCGGCAAAGGTCTGAAAGCCGATCCGCACGTTGTTCCAGATGTAGAAGCCGAACATCATCACGTTGGTGCTGGAGTCACGCATGCCCAGTCGGTCGGCCTCGGGCCTGTACATGGTCTCCATCTGGCCCATGTCGGTAGGCGACAACAGCAGCGAAGCCAGTCCGGGGAAGAACTGAATCGCGATGGTCAGCCCAATCAGCGGTCCGAAGAACAACAGCGCCGCCAGCCAGACCAGCTGGCGTTCGGCACGGACCGTCTGTGGAAACTCGATGGCGAGGAAGCGCCAGGGTGCGCTGAACCAGGACGTCGAGGCGCCGTAGAACACCTGATGACCGTCCAGCACCAGCCGATTGAGGTGATCGACCAGGAAAGGGCTGTACTGTCGGTCTCTGGCCAGCGCCAGATGCGAACAGATGGCTCGAAAAACGCCCGGCACCTGCGCTGCGCTCAGGCCTTCTGGCTCGGGCTCGCCCTTCTTCCGGCGTTTTCCACGGTTTTCCAGCCACTGGCCGAAGGAATCCCAAAGCGATGCGTATCTGCGTTCGAACTCGGCCTGACGCATCTCAGCTGCTTCCGCTTTCGCTGCGGGCGCGACCCAGCAGGTGGTTTGCCATGGCCAGCAGGCGTTGGGCGGGTGACCGCGAGTCGGGTGCCAGCATCGGTGCCGCGGCGGCGGCGATTTCTTCTGCGCGTTCAGTGGTCAATTGAGGGTAGCGCTCGGCATAGTCCAGCAGTGCGCGGCGACCGGCCAGATCCAGCGCTGCAGGCGGCGGTTCGGGGTCCACCGATGGCACCGGCGCGGAGGGCGCGCTGCTGGGCTTGTGCACCACCAGGGTGCCCGCGGCGTGGTCGCCCAGTCGCTTGAAGCCCGGCGAGATGATCATCGACAGCAGGCCGCCCATGTACATCAGCGGCAAAAAATCGGCAAAGCGCAGCAGATTACGGGTGAGCGCCTCGTTCCAGCCAGCCGGCGCGCCGTCATCGCGCAGCACCATCAGGCCAAGCGCCTTCTTGCCGGGCGTCGCGCCGCCTCGCCGCGCCTCGAACCAGGCCGGCACCAGCCAGTCGAGCAGGAAAAACACCAGCAGCCAAATGCCCTGGCCAACATCGCCCAGCATCGGCAGGAACATCAGCAGCACGAACAGCACCGCGAAGCGCCAGACCAGATCGATCAGCCAGGCCAACACCCGCGGGACCGGACCGGCCGGATGCAGCGCCAGCTCGATCCCTTCCGGGGTGGTGACCTTGAGCACCGTGTCCAGATTGCTGCCGGCAGCGGCAGTCGCGCCGATCTGTGAGTTCAAGCCGCTGTGCTGCCCTGGCTGTAATAGATGTCGCGATAGCTGGTGTAGGCGCTGGCCATCAGCACCGGCGCCAGCACCAGCCAGCCCAGCATCAACGGCAGACTGGCGGCGATCGAGAGCGGCAGCAGCAACAGGCCGTAGATCAGGAAGGGTAGCCAGTTCTTGAGGCAGCCAACCAGGCTGAGCTTGAGCGCATCGACAGGCTTTTGATTGTTGATCACGACCAGCGGTGCGGCCATCCAGGATGCGGCCATCAGCGGCACCAACAGCAGTCCGAATACTGCCAGTCCGAGCATCATTGGCAACAAGTCCATCGCGCTCAGCGGCTTGTTGTCAAACAACAGGAAGAAGCTGCCCAGGAACGGAACGATGCTGATCAACATGATCACGATGGTCGCGACCAGATAAATCGCGCCGAGGATCAGCAGCGGGACCAGGTGAGGTTCCTTGAACGCTGCGAAAAGATCGTCGAACTTTAGCTCGCCACCGCGGTAGACCCGATCACAGCCCAACATGATTCCGGCCGAGAGGACCGGCGTGATCAGGCTTTGCGCGATACCGCCGAAGGGGCCGAGGATCTGCACCGCGGCCGAAATCGCGATGATCACCAGGATGAAGGCAATCCACAGTCCCGGATTGGCGCTGAATAATCGCCAGGCATCGCTCAGCCAGCGTCCGCCCGCGGCCGCCTCGCGAACGTGGACTTCGCCGCTAAAGCCGGCCCCGCTGGGGTCGATCTGGGAAGGATCAGCGACCTCGCTGGCTGGCGCCTGGTAGGGGTTCTCACTCACGCATCAAACTCCGCGGGATAGGGAGGCGCGCTGCAATGCGCCGCAGCTTTGATGCTAGCGGGAAGTGCTCAAGGACGCGAGCCGGAGGCCCCTTTCGGCGAGGACGAGATCTGTGATCGAGGGGCTTGCGTGATTCTCTGGTGCATGCCTAACTCCGGACCTTCTTTGTGCGCTCAATCTGGAGATTCCATGCGGCGAGCAGATTTGGTTGTGGGTCAGTGCTTTCTGGCTGTGGCAGTGCTGACGGCAGCGCTGGATCTGAACGCCGCGCAGTGGGACACCATTGCCGACGGCCGAGCGGTAATCCCCGAGGCCTTGAGTCAGCGTCTGCTCTTCGAAACAGATCGCCCGCTGGTAGTCCCCGGGGCCGACGGCTGGTGGCTGCTTGGGGACCCCGGGATCAGCCATCGCCGTCTGATCGCGCGTTTTCCCCGCAACGACACGACCCCGGCAGCCGCCACCGTGGTTGCCGACGGCTATCGGTTCGACGCAGTCGAACTGGCCGATGGCGCTCTGGCAGTCATGCTCCATCGTGACAACAACTGCTTTTTCGACAACGACTGCGATGGTGTCGCCACCCTGGAAGTTCGCAACCCCGATACCTCGCTGCGCTGGAGCCGTCATTTCGACGGGCCCTGCTCAACGCCGCTGTCGCGGCAGTCCGAGCTGATTCTGGCCTGTGCAGATCGGTTGATGGTACTGGACCAGGACGGTCGGACCCGGCAGTCCAGGGTGCTGGCCGGCGGCAGCGCAAGCACGCTACCGCTGTTGACCAGGGCCGGCGAGTCGCTGCTGCTGCTGCGCCACAATGCCGCCGATCAGGCGTTGATCGACGTCATTGACGAGAATCTGCGCGACCGCTGGCGTCGCCAGTGGCCGGTTCCGCTCAAGCTGATCGGCACCAGTGCCAGCAACGCTTACTTCCGCGAGCGCCCGGCAGACGATTTCCAGTACATCACCCGGTCGTTTCTTGGATTGCGCCTGGCCGACGGTGAACTGGCGATGGAGCAGTCGGTTAGCGGTCGAGTGCGTGCCGTGGTGACCTCGGCTGATCAGATATACAGCCTGGTCAGCAGCGGGGAAGAGGGTCGGCAACAGCTGTTGCTGACCAGTGCCGCAGGGCAGCGGACATTTACCACCAGCGAGGTCGGCAGCGAATTCGAAGATCTGCTGGCGCTGCCCAACGGGGTGATTGCGGCCGGGCGGATTGAAGACGGGGCCAGGCTGGTCTCCTTCTACAGCAGCGGCATCGTGACTGGCGTTCAGCAGTTTCCACTGCCCGCCGGCAGAATGCGTCTGTCACCGGTCAGTGTGGACACCTTTGCGCTGGTCAACTGGCCGCGAATTGGTCGATATCCAACCCTGGATCTGCGCAGTATCTATGGCGAAAGTCTGAGCTCCCGGCTGGAATGGGTGCCGGTCACGTCCGGCACCCCTGGTGGCCGGATCGATAGCGAGCAAAGAACCAGTTGGGTCGGGGGCAAGGTGTCGTTCCGGGTCGGCGACTATCTGGCACGTACCTCATTTGACAACGAGGCGCCCGCGCTGACGATCGGGCAGTCAACGACCGACTACGCCTACCGCGTGCTGCTGGGTCCGACTCAGGTTGGCAATCACTTTTGCGTCGCCAGCGCACCCGGGCCGAGCATTCCGCAGCCGCCCAACTCCGGAGTCACCGATTTGCTTTGCGCGCCGCGTCGCGGCAGCGATGGGGAAGCACGTGTATCGCTGACTTTGCCGGGCGTTTGGCCCTATGGAATAGCCTTGGGCGAGAGCGCCTTGGGAACGCCCAAACTGCTGAGCAGCGTGGTGGCGCTGGATATGCCGCTGTTTGTAACCGAGGTTGGTTTCGACGGTACTTCCATGACCCGGGCGGGGTCGATTCTGGGCGAGCCGGCGAGAGCTTATCTGGAGCCCGATCTATCCGGTTTGGTTGGCAGTAGCGTAATTGATGCCGATGGCAATGAGCGCTTTCAGCTGCCCGTTTCTGATGACTACGTGTTGGCTTCATGGCGGCTCAGTGATGGCGGCTGGTTGCTGCAGACCACGCCGCGTCCACCCAACTACAGCCGGGATCTGAACTTTGTCCGCTTTGACGTGGACGGAAACCGCCAGTGGCAGCGGGCAGAATCTGCCCCGGTTGGTCCGCGACCCACAGTCCGGGCGATCGAGCACGGCAGCGCCTTGGTGATCGAGTACAGCCCGCCACTGGGATCTTATGACGACCAGCCCGGGCCGGGTGAAACCGGTCGCCGGCTGTGGCTGGACAAGGCCAATGGCGCTCTGCTGGCCGCGCCACAGTCGCTCAAGGACGCCCAGTCCGATCTGCAGTTGCTCAGTCTGGATCCGGAGCAGGGGGCTGCTGGCCTGTGGCGGCTGATCGGTGCCGGACAGGGGATGCTGGCCCAATCGCTGACCGCCGGCACCCATCCCTACTGGCTGGACTGCGCCATGAGCGAATGCGCGATCGAGGCGCAAGCTTTGGGGATGGACGGCCGCGCACTGTTCAAGCTCAGCGGTAACCGCGCGCAGGGCTTTCACAATCAGCTCGTCAGCGTCGCGCTGGACGATGTGGCTCTAGGTGGCGCAGCGCCCGGCGACCCGGCAGCCAACGGGCGTTGGCATGATCAGGACAGTCTTTTCGGTGGCCTGCTGGTGACCCGTGACCCGACGACCCGGATGCCGCTTCGACTATGGTTTGGTGAAGCGGGCAGCACCGATGACGGCCAGCCGCTGGCGCGCTGGTGGTCGCTGAAGGAAAGCGGACGGGTAGGTGCGGTGATCGAGCATCAGATTGATTTCACCGCCCAGGTCGCGAGTGCTGGGGGCGACCCCAGCACACTGGCCAACCTCCAGCCCCTGATGAATGGCGAACTCTATCTGCATCAGGTCTTCGATCGCCGAATGCTGGGTGAACTCAATGCCGAACGGGCAAAGGTCAGTCACCATCATCTGCAGCGCCGGGCCGAGAGTGCCCGGACCACGACCTATTTTGCCGATGCCAATCAATGGATTGCGATCGATACGGTTGGTGGCGAGGGCGTCTGGGGACGCCCTGACGGGGGCTGGTATCGCCTGCGACAGCAGTCTGGCGAGCGCTGGGTCATCAGTGCGGAAATCCGCTCGTCGAATATCCGCGGCGCCGATCAACTGAGCGAACGGCGTGAGGATCTGGCGGTCGGACAGCTCCGCCTGGGTCGCTGCGGTGATCTTCAGTGGCGGGTCCTGAACTCGCTGGTGAGCGGTGACCGGCAATTCAGCGATGCGCTGAGGGCGATGAACTACACGACCGGCGAGTCCTGTCGCTGAGGGTCAGCCGAGGTCGCCCCTGAGCGCACCCAGGGCCGCGAGCAGGGCCGGCCCGGCGGTTTCTGTGCGCAGGACCCGGGGTCCCAGCGTCAGGCGGAAAAAGCCCTGGCTGGCGCACAGCTGCACCTCGCGCTCCTCGAAGCCGCCCTCCGGGCCCACCAGTCCGATGACTTCCAAATCTGGAGCCAACTCGGACAGCCGGGTGTCGCCGTCTGGATCCAAAATCAGACGGATCTGCTGATCGGCTGCGGGAAGCTGGCTAAGCCACTCCGGCAACGGAATTGGCGAGTGAAGCGCCGGGAGCTCGGCGCGACCGCACTGCTCGCAGGCCGAAGCAATGACCTGCTGCCAGTGCGTCATCCGCCGCTGCAGGCGCTCACCGCTGAGCCTGACTTCACTGCGCTGGGTGATCAGCGGCTGCACTTCGGCCACGCCCAGTTCGGTGGCCTTTTGCAGCACCAGATCCATTTTTTCGCCGCGGCACAGTCCCTGAGCCAGGGTCAGGCGCAGGGGCGAGGGCACGATTCCCGTCTCCTCTCGCTCCACCCGCACGCTGCGGTTGTCCTCCAGGATTCCGTGGTACTGATTGCCGTCGCCGTTGAACAACACCACCGCGGCGCCCGGACGCAGGCGCAGGACCTTGAGCAGGTGTTGGGCAACCGACTTGGGCAACTCGACGCTGCCGCCAACGCTCAGCGGTCCATCCAGATGAACTCGGGTCAGGCGCATGCGGCCTCCATTGATTGCACAGCGGCGGTTGTCATCAGCGCGATTTCCTCGTCGCTGATGCTTAGCGGCGGCAGCATATAGAGGGTATCGCCCAGCGGGCGCAGAACCACGCCGCGCGCCAGCGCTTCCCGGTAGACCGCCAGCCCTCGACGCTGCCCGGCAGGGAAGGGCGCGCCGCTGCGGTCGACCAGATCCACCGCTGCGATCAGCCCGCATTGGCGCAGATTGCGTGCATGGGGGTGATCCACAAGTGGGGTCAGCGCCGATCTGAGGCGGGTCACCTTGTGGTCCAGCGCGCCGCCCTCGATCGCAGTCTGCAGCAGATCCATGGTCGCCAATGCGGCAGCGCAGCCGATCGCAAAGCCGGTATAGCTGTGTGAATGCAAGAAGGCCTTGCCGGAACCGAACTCGCCGAGGAAAGCTTCGTAAATCGATTCCGGCGCCAGCACTGCGGCCAGCGGCAGAGTTCCGCCGCTCAGGCCCTTGCCGATGCATAACAGGTCCGGCCGGATGCGCGCATGATCACAGGCCAGCAATGTGCCGGTGCGACCTAGACCCACCGCGATCTCGTCGGCGATCAGATGAATCTGATGACGGTCGCAGATCTCGCGCACCCGTTGCAGATAGCTGGCCGGGTACATCGCCATCCCGCCGGCACACTGGACCAGAGGCTCCAGCACCAGGGCGCAGATGTCACCGCTGTGCTCGGCGAGGATCAGCGCCAGCTGGTCGGCGCAGCGATCGGCGTAGGCCGCTGCGCTTTCTCCCGCCTCGGCCAGGCGGCTGTCCGGGCTCGGCGCGAACAGCGGCTCCAGCAACAGTTCACCGTAGGCTTCGCGGTAAAGGCTGACGCTGGTCAGCGACAGCGCGCCGATGGTTTCACCGTGATAGCCCTTATCGAGCACCACGAAGCGCCTGCGGCCGGGCTGGCCGAGATTGCGCCAGTAGTGAAAGGAGAGCTTCAACGCGATCTCGATTGCCGCCGACCCCGCTTCGGCATAGAACACCCGGCTCATCGGCGCGCCGACCAGGCCCAGCAGGCGTTCGGCCAGCTGGATCGCCGGCGGATGGGAGAAGCCGGCCATCAGCACGTGATCCAGCTGCGCCGCCTGCTCGGCGATGGCCGCCACGATGGCCGGGTGGCCGTGACCAAACAGGGTCACCCACCACGAGCTGATCGCGTCCAGGTAGCGCTTGCCGTCGACGTCCTCCAGCCAGCAACCCTGCGCACGGACGATCGGCAGCAGCGGAATCGGGTGAGGGTGATCGCGCATCTGGGTGCACGGATGCCACAGGGAGGCCAGATCGCGGGCAATCCAGTCGGCGTTGTTGCTGCTGAAGGTCGAAATCATGCGCGGCAGTCTAATTGGCTACGCCTCGAAACTCAGCCCAGAAGGAATCCCAGCGGGAATTTGATCGAAAGTATTAACACGTTAATGCATTGCATAGTTGGTGAACGAACGTTACATTACGGCCGTGGTCGAGCAAGCAGAGGCGATTGCTGAGTGAGGCTGAGGGGGTCCGGTTTCGGCTCCTCCACAGCAAACACGGAGTGTGACCCGACCGACTGACGGTCAGACCCGTCAGCGACGGTCGCGCGCCCGGCCAGACCGGGGCGAAATGCCCAGGAGGGCAGCTCAGATCAGCACCAGGCACTCGATGCCGGCAGACCAGCGGGTCTGCATGCGGTGTTTCGACGGGGGTCTAGCGAGAGCGTTGGGGGCGGGCACGAAATCGGCCCCCGGCGGTAAGCGGTCGCGGTTCAATTCAGTCTTGCTCATGCGCCCCGGCAGGAGGGGAACACATCGCCAGATGTGACCTGTCGGCCGCAGAAAGACTTCGCATGCGCCGATTTCGGATCGAATCGATCCGAGCGGTGCTGCGGTCCGCAACCCTGACCGGCCTCACTCACGCGCTCATTGATGGGGAGTGGTACCGATGCAAGTTCGTCAGTTGGGAATTGCGTGTTTCGCCATGCTTGGGGTGCTGGCTACGGCCAGTTCGGCCAGCGCCAGCGGCCTGTGGCAGCCGCTGCCGATGTACAAGGCCTCGGGAAAGCCCGATAGCGCCTTTCAGGCGCTGATTCGTGATCCGGCCAATCAACACTATCGGCTGATCGATGTGGATGCTCAGCAACTCGGTCGCACGACCGCGCAGCTGAGTCTGGAGGTACTGCCGGGGCTGCTGCTGCAGGCCACCCGGCTGGAGAGCAGCGTCAGCGAGTCCGGCAACCTGGTCTGGCACGGGATCCTGGAGACCAGTCCGGTGTTCAGCGCCCAACCGGCAGCAGGAGAGGTGCTGGATGATCCGCTGAACAACGTCACCCTGGTCCGTGAGGGCGACCTGCTGACTGGCAACCTGCGGGTGCAGGGCAGCCTGTTCAAGCTGCGACCGCTGAAAGACGGCAACCACATGCTCATCGAGGTGAACGAGGATCTGGCGCCGGCCGATCATCCAACCGACGCCCAGGTGGCTGACGGCAAGGCCGCCCGCTTTGCGATGCAGCCGGCGGCAAGCAAGGCGAATACGGTGATCCGGGTGCTGGTCCACGCCACCACCGCGGCAATCAATGCCAGCGGCAGCATTTCCAGCCTGATCGATCTGGCGGTGGCCGAGGCCAATCAGAGCTACGCCAATTCCGGGGTCAGCATCACCTTGCAGCTGGCTGGCAAATACAGCATTGCCTACACCGAGTCAGGCAGCTTCAACACCGATCTGACCCGCTATCGCGGCACCACGGATGGCTACATGGACAGCATCCACAGTACCCGAAACAGCCGCACGGCTGACGTGGCGGTACTGTTCATCAACAATTCCAGCTCCTGCGGGCTGGCCTCGGCGATCGGCGCATCGGCCACCACTGCGTTCGCAGCGGTGCACTGGGATTGTGCGACCGGCTACTACAGCTTTGGCCACGAGATCGGTCATCTGCAGGCCGCGCGCCATGATCCGGCCAACGATCCCACCAATACGCCCTATGCCTACGGCCACGGCTATCAGTTCGCCGCAGGCGGGTGGCGTACGGTGATGGCCTACAACTGCAGCACCGGCTGCACCCGGATCAATTACTGGTCCAATCCCTCGCGCAGCTATGGTGGCAATCCGATGGGCACCAGCACCCGCAACAACAACGCGAGAGTGCTGAACAACACCCGGGCAACCATCGCCGGCTTCCGCTAGCCGGTCAGCCGCCCTGCTCCCGGGCTGGTTCGAGCCGGGAGCAGGGTGGGCTGGTTGCGTTCTGCTCAGGTGGCTACTGCTATGATCGCGCCATCACCGCTACCTGACTGATCGCCTTGCGAAACTCCCGCCGTAGTGTTCAGGGTTTCACCTTGCTGGAAGTGATCGTGGTTGTCGCGATCCTCGCCATTCTGGCGACCGTGGTGACGCTCAACATCGCCGACGCTCCCGGTCAGGCGCGCCAGACCCGGGCCAAGCAGGATGTACAGACCATGGTCAATGCGCTCAATCTGTACAAGCTCGACAACTTCGTATTTCCCAGCACCGAACAGGGGCTGGATGCGCTGGTTCAGCGGCCCGGTGGTCAACCGGAAGCGCCCAACTGGAAATCGGGCGGCTATCTGCAGTCCAAGGCGGTGCCCAAGGACCCCTGGGGTCGTCCCTATCTTTACCTGAATCCTGGACGACGGGCAGATATCGACGTCTACACTCTGGGCGCCGACGGTCGACCGGGTGGTGAGGCCGAGAACGCCGATGTCGGCAACTGGGTCGACTGAGGCTCGAATCTTCGGGCATCGATCAGGCGGCTTCAGTCTGCTCGAGCTGCTGGTGGCGATGGCGATCGCGGCTGCCCTGGTTGGCGTCGCGATGCTCGCTGCCGGCGGCGGCATCGGTGAACGTCGCGGCGAGCAGGAAATGCAGCGGCTGTCTGCACTGATGCAGCTGGTCTGCGATCGCGCCCTGATCGAAGGGCGGGTGCTGGGATTCGCGCTGTCCAGCCGCCACTTTCAGCCCTACGAGCTGGCGGTTGATGGCTGGCGACCGATGGTCGGCGAGGCCGCCTACCGCAGTGCCGCGCTGCCGGAGCGCTGGGAGCTTCGTCTGGGATTGGAGGGCGCAATGCTCAAGCTGCCCGACAGTCTGCCGCTGGAGCCACAGCTGCTGTGCCTGCCGGACGGGCAAAGTACGCCTTTCAGACTGGCCCTGTACGGGCCCGACGGTCAGGGGCTGTGGCGCCTGCGCGGAGACGGCAGTCACCGCCGGCGGGTGCTGGAAGACCTGAGCTCATGAGCGGATTCAGGCAATCGGCGCGGGCTTTCAGCCTGATCGAGGTGCTGGTCGCGATGGTGGTGCTGGCCGCCGCGCTAACCGCGGTGATCCAGAGCACTACCGCAGCCACCGCCAGCGAGCAGCGCCTGATCGAGGGTAGCGTCGCCCGCTGGGTGGCGAGCAACCAGATTGCGCTGGTTCGGGCACAGCCGGACTGGCCCAAGCCCGGCCTGGATCAGGGAAGCACCCGAATGGGCCAGCGCACCTGGTACTGGCGGCGCAGCGTCTCCAACACCGCCGAGCCAGATTTGCGCCGTATCGACGTACAGGTCTACACCGATCCCCAGCAGGAGCAGCCGGTGGTGAAGTTGAGCGGCTTTGTGGGGCGCCGCCAGCGTGGCTAGGCAATCGACCGTGCTTCGGCAGCGGGATTCAGGCTTCACCCTGCTGGAGCTGATCATTGCGGTCGCGGTGTTTGCGCTGGTCGCAGCGATGGCCCAGGCCGGGCTGAGCGCGGTGGTGCGCGCGGCGGAAGCCAATCGTCAGGCGGCGGAGGACAACCGCGAAACCGAACTGCTGCTGCTGCGGCTGGACCGAGAGCTGGCCCAGATCGTCGCGCGGCCGGTGCGCGGCGCTTACGGCGATACCCGCGCCGCTCTGATCGGCAGCGCGGATCGAATCGAATACAGCAGCCTGAGCTTTTTCGATGGCGCACAGGTAGCGCCGGTCCGTCGCGGAGTGGAACTGCGCGGCAAGCAGCTGGTGCTGTGGGAGCAGCTGCGCCTGGATGCGGGGCCAGGCACCGCGCGCCGAGAGACGGTGTTGGCCGAACCGGTGGAGCGCCTGCGATTTGCCTTCCTCGATGACGGCGAGCTGGCTGACCGCTGGCCCAGCAAGCGCGGCCAGCCGGATGAGGCGCTACCGCGCGCGGTTCAGCTGGAGATCGAGCTCCCTGCCTTCGGCGCGGTCGAGCGGGTGATCGAACTGCCGGAGAATCCGCGATGAGCCGGCGCGATTTTGATCAGGGCGCCGCGGGGCAGTCGGGTGTCGCTCTGGTGATGGCGCTGCTGGTGGTGGCGATCGCGGCGCTGCTGGCCTACGGAATGAGCTCCCAGGCGCTGATCGACGTGACCCGCGCCAATACCCTGGCACGCTCGGAGGAATCGCGGCAGCTGGCGCTGGGGATGGAAGACTGGGCGATGGCGATCCTCCATCAGCAGATGCTCAGTGATCAGGGCTATGACTCGCGGCTGCAGCCGTGGGCCTCTCCGCTGCCGCCGATGCCGGTGCAGGGCGGCACCGTGACCGGCCAGATTGATGATCTGAACGGTCGTTTCAATCTCAATTCCCTGCTCAAGCCGGGTGAGGGCGGGCGTGATCCGCTGGCGATGGAGCGCTTTTCAAGGTTGTTGGCGGTGCTGGAACTGCCGCCTTCCATCGCCGATGCGGTGGCCGACTGGATTGATCCCGATACCAGCGTCCAGGGCGCGGGCGCTGAGGATCTGGACTATTTGCGGCTGGATCCGCCTTATCGGGCGGCCAACCGGCCGATGGTGCATCCAGCCGAACTGCGCTGGGTGCAAGGGGTGACACCCGAGGTCTATCAGCGCCTGCGTGAACATGTCTGCACGCTGCCCAGCGGCACCTTGATCAACCTGAATACGGCGACGGTGGCGGTCTGGCGGTCGCTGGATCCGGCAATCAGCGCGGAGTTGGCCGAACGGCTCTCCAGCGGCGGCCGCGCGCAGTACAGCACGCCGCAGGAGGCCTTTGCCGAGCTGGAACAGGCCGGTATCGTGCTGTCGCCGGCGCAGGAAAAGGGACTGGGCGTGAGCAGCGACTACTTTCTGGCGCGAGCGCAGATCCGGGTGGGCGATCACCAGACTCGCTACTACAGCCTGTTGCAGCGAACTCGACAGGGTGAACGGGTGTTGCAGCGCAGCCGGGGGCTGTACGATTAGCGGTTTGCCGTCACCCGTGATTTTCTTGGCCGACTCTAACGCCCACTGCGCGCTCCCAAACTCTGGTGCTCTCCGCATTTGCGCACGATTGGCGCTTCCAGCCTGTCGGCGGCAGTGCTCATGAGCAGTCGCTTGTTCGTGCTGGCGGAGGAAGGTGCGCTGGTCGGTTGGCTGGCCAGCAAACCGGGCGCTGCGCTCACCGGCCCGCTCGGCCTGAGTGCCGACCGCGAGCCGCCATCGGCCGATCAGGTGGTGCTGCTGGTGCCCGCCGAGCGCTGTCTGATTCGCCGTGCGAATCCGCCGCCGCGGGGGCGCGCCGAGTGGCTGCGCGGCCTGGCCTTCCAGTTCGAGGAGGGTTGTGCGGGCGACGTGGAATCGATGCAGTTCTGCTACGCCGACGCCGGCGATGGCGCCGGTTGGGTGGTCGCTGCCGAGCGCGCGCTGGTCGAGCACTGGCTGCAGCGAGCCGCCTCGGTCGGGCTGGATCCGGACTTTGTGGTGCCTGACGCGCTGCTGCTGCCCACTGATCCTCCCAATAATGCGCTGGCGGTGCCCGACAAGTTGCTGTTCCGGATCGCCGAGGGACCGGTAGGAGCGGTGGAGCGGGAGTTGTGGCCCAGCCTGCTGGCGGCGCTGGGTGGGGTCGGCGACCTGCAGCTGCGCCATAGCGGCGGGCCCGACGTGGGCGGGGCGCGGGGCGAATCGGTCGGTCCGTCAATTCCCTATCTGGCGCGACAATTCGATCAGAACCTGCCCAATCTGCGCAGCGGCGAGTTTGCGCCGGCCGCCCGGCAAAGCGCCCGAGCGCCGGCGCTGCGACTGGCTGCGGGCCTGCTGCTGGCCGCTTTCGTGGTGCACTTGTTGGCGGTCGGTTTCGAGTGGTGGCGCGACAGCCGCCGCATCGCGGCCATCGACAGCGAGATCAGTGAAGTCTTCTACAGCGCTTTTGGCCCCAATGCGCGGCTGGTTGATCCCTTGGCCCAGCTGGAGGCGGCGAGTCGGCAAGGGGGCGGTGGCCCCAGCGGCGACCTGATCACCCTGCTGCGGCTGGCGGCCCCAGTGTTGGCCACCGAGTCGCGGATGCGTCTGAATGGACTGGAGTTTCGTGACGGGATGCTGGAGCTGGCGCTCGCGGCACCGGACGTGGGTACGCTGGATGGCCTCCGCGAGCGGCTCAACTCGGTATCCGGCCTCAGCGCCCAACTCGGCGGAACGCAGTTCGGGGATGGCGAGTTCGTTGGCCGGCTGCGCCTGCAGGGAGGCAGCCGATGAGTCAGTGGTGGCAACAGCGAAATCCACGCGAGCAGCGACTGCTCAAGGTCGGAGGATTGGTGCTGGCGCTGTCGCTGCTGATCGGTGGCGTCTATCTGCCGCTGCTGCGCGCCCGGGATCAGGCGTTGACTGCCGTGCAACAGGCGGAGCTGGATCTGCTCGCGGCTCGGCGCTATGCGGCGTTGCTGGGTGCTACGCCGCTGTCAGCCACAGGCAGTACTGCGCTGGTGAGCGGACCGGATCGCTCGCTGATGGCGCGGGTGGATCAGGGATTGCGGGACGCCGGTCTGTCCTCGGCATTGAGCCGGATCGAGCCGGATGGCGACGGCCGGGTGCGGCTGTGGCTGGAAGATGCATCCTTTGACACCGTGGTGGCCTGGCTGGAGGGACTCAGCGATCGCTCCCGGGTTCGGGTGATTGACGCATCTGTGGATCGTGCCGAGATCCCGGGCCAGGTACGCGTACGGCTGACCCTGGAGCGCGGATGACGACGCCCGCAAAAGCGCGCCGGCGCTGGTGGCCGTGGCTGCTGTTGATGTTCAGCGTGGTAGTGCTGACCATCTGGACCCTGCCCGCGACCCTGGTCTACCGGCTGATCGCCGATCAGCTGGCCGAGGTCGAGGCTGGCGGGATTTCGGGCACCCTGTGGGACGGTCAGGCCAGCAGTCTGCTGCTGCGTGGCAAGGACTGGGGCAAGCTTAATTGGCAGCTGCGCCCACTGCCGCTGGTCAGCGGGCGGGCAGAGGCCGATCTGCAGTTGGACGGGCCCGGCGTGCAGTTGCGCGGCAGCGTGGTGCGGGCAGCCAATCGGGCGCTCGATCTGGGCCACACCGAGGGCACCATCGATGCGGCATGGCTGGGGCCCGCGCTGGGA
>JAGRJL010000251.1 GCA_020442775.1 Lysobacterales bacterium
GGCGAGCGTCATCCCAGCGTCCTGTTTGAAACCTGGTATGAGGATCTGGCGCCGCTGGCCGCCGATGCACCGCTGAGCGCGGATCTGGTCGCACAGCTGCGCGAACTGCGTGACGCGGTATCCCAGGTACTCGAGCCCATGCGTCAGGTCAGCAAGACTATCGGCTCCAATCTGGATGCCGCGGTGGTGCTTGCGGTGCCGTCTGAGCTGGTCGCCGCGCTGCAGCCCTGTCTGGCCGAACTGCGCTTCCCCTTCCTGGTCAGCGATCTCACCCTGGTCGCCCTGAACGACAGTTCGGCGGGCACCCGGGTCAGCGTGGAGGGCGTTGGCGAGGTGGCGATCGATGCCAAGCGCAGCGATGCGGAGAAGTGCGTGCGCTGCTGGCACCGCCGCCCAGATGTCGGCACCCATGCCGATCACCCTGAGCTGTGCGGTCGCTGTATCGAAAACGTCGACGGTGCGGGCGAAAGCCGGCTGTGGTTCTAGTGGGTCCGGAGACCGTAACCGCAGGACGCTGGCGCAATCTGCGCTGGCTGTGGCTGAGCGCCCTGATCGTGGTCTTCGATCAGCTGACCAAACTGTGGGCGCTGGACGCGCTGAGCTACCAGGTGCCGGTGCCGGTGTTTCCCGGCCTCAACTGGACCCTGGTCTACAACCTCGGCGGCGCCTTCAGCCTGTTCAGCGACGGCGGTGGCTGGCAGCTGTTTTTCTTCCTCACCGTGGCCAGCATCATCAGCGTGGTGCTGCTGATCTGGCTGTGGCGCGAACCGGCCGGCCGCTGGCTGCCTCGCCCGCCGATTGCGATGATCCTCGGCGGCGCCATCGGCAACGTCATCGACCGCATCCGCTACGGGCACGTGGTCGACTTCATCGACGTCTACATCAGCGACAGCATCCCCCACTGGCCCACCTTCAACATCGCCGACTCGGGCATCACCGTCGGCGTGGCGATGCTGATCTGGTATGAGCTGTTTGGGGCGAAGAGCAAAGGGTCGGCAGCGGGTTCCAGTCGCCAGGAAAGCTAGGGTCCCCGAGACAGGCGTGCGAGTGGAGTTGCGACTTCAAATCGTGCGCTGAGGCGACTTCGGCCGCAGCGTCTTGGCGCATCTGTGAAGCCTGGCTGTTGCGTTGCAAGTCCTGCCAAGTGCCAGGCGATGGTATTTGGGACCTGCATAGGTGCTGATCTTCAAGGATGCCGCCACTCAGGAGCCCCCGCGGGCCGGCCGCTCCTGACAGCTGGGGTGACTGGGCGGATGCGGGGGAATCCGCCGGAGCCTGGGTCGTCAGGGTGGCGAGGCACTCAGTGACCATCCCCGCGGGCAGGTGCGATCGCTCCCCGCGAAAGGTGCCTGGAATCAACTATCGTGATTGGCCGGTTTGCAGTACGGTCGCGGCCCGCGGACGGCCACATGAGAGAACGGCATGGTGAAAGCATCGAACTCACGCACGACATTGAAGATCGGCGTCAGATTGATCGATCTGGTTCAGACGGTCGCCTTCGGTCTTGTTGCGCTTGGGCTTCTCGCGGCGACCGCGATCGCAGATGACACGCGCGCGTTCTCGGAGATCAATGGGCAAGCGTCACTACGCTTTACTGATGCCGGCTGGTCATCGAGGTTTGGATGGGGGGTTGGCTGCGACGGGGCAATCGGAGTGGTCACCGAAAGCCCGAACGGGGGCTATTATGTCGCCGGACAATTTTCCCATTGCGGCAATATTGTCGCCAACAATATCGCCCATCTTGATCCCGCAACCGGGATCTGGACGCCGCTAGGCAGCGATGGCGGCAACGGCGTCAACGATATTGTCATCAATATGGTGATGTATCGAGGTGAGCTGTTTGTCTACGGAGGCTTTGACCGCGCAAACCTCGGCGGTTCTGGTGAAGTCGAGTTGTCCAGGTATGCCACCTGGGACGGGAGCCGTTGGGCAGGAGTTGACGACCCCGGTCTGTCGCAGCTGGAGCAGATCCGCGCATTCCGGGTCTGGAATGACTTGCTCTACATCGGCGGATATTTCCAGTTCATCGGCCCAGAGGGTACTGAGCACAGCGGGATTGCGATTTGGGACGGCGACTCACTTTCGCCTCTGGGCCAGGGCAGCTCCGCCAATGTTCTTGATGTCTGGAGTATCGCGATCCATAACGATGAGCTCTACATCGGCGGTGTGGTCGTGGGTGCGGGTGGCGTGCGCCGCTGGGACGGTGAGCAATGGGCGACTCTTGGCAGCGACGGTGGCGTTGGGCTAAATGCCGTTGCCCGCAGTCTGATCAGCTGGAACGGCTCGCTGTACGCGACCGGCGCCTTCACTATTGCCAACTATCGCGCGGCGAGCACTGAGGTGGCGGCGTCCCGTGTCGCGCGCTGGAATGGAACCCAGTGGTCGGCCCTGGGAGCGGGGTTGAGCAACACTGGTGAGTTAATGGTCATCGCCGACGATCAGTTGGTCGTGTCCGGATTTTTCACTTCGGCCGGGGGCGTCGCCGCGAAGCAGTTGGCGCGATGGGACGGCCAGCAGTGGACTGCGTTGGCCAGCGATCTGGCGATACCCAGTTTTCCGCTGGCGGTGACCAGCATGCTGAGCACTCCCGACGGGTTGCTGGTGGCTGGCCAGTTTCCCTACGCCGAAGCCAACCCTGCCTCCGGTGATCCAGCTACCGTTCTTCATGGCATCGGTTTGGTCAGTGGCGGGCGCTGGCGTCCCTGGGAAAGCGTCGCCGGCGACGGATTCTATGGCAACGTGCGCGCGATCGCCCGATATCAGGGTGACCTCTACGTGGGTGGCGAGTTCCGCACCATCGGCGGCGAAATATTCAACGGAATTGCTCGCTGGAATGGGGAACGCTGGCTTCAGGTTGGCAGTGGCAACGGAAACGGCGTCAACGGCAACGTTTACGCACTGCTGGAAACGCCCGAAGGGCTGCAGGTAGGCGGTGGGTTTGGCAGGGTCAATATGGGTGGGGAAGAGATCATTGCTGGCGGAATCGCTCGCTGGGACGGCAGTCAGTGGCACCCTGTGGGCGTAGGCGACGAAGCCGGATTTCGCGGGAGCGTGTTCAGCCTTGCCTGGGCTCCTCCCTATCTCTATGCGGCGGGTTCCTTCGTTGCACCGCCCGCCGGTGAATTTGGCTTCGCGGCCAACAGAATCGCCCGGTGGAACGGCAGTGAGTGGTCGGTCCTCGGGGATGAGACGGCGAATGGACTCGCTGGCTTTGTGGTGTATTCGTTGGCGATCCTGGGCGAAGACCTGTACGCGGGCGGGATCATCTCGGGATTCAACGCGAATCAGCTCGGTGGTGGTGCCCTGGGTGCGGCCGAAAGTATCGCGCGTTGGGACGGCAACCAATGGCATCGCGTCGGCAGCAGCGGAGTCGGCCTTGGTGGAAGCGGCTCCACTGGCGGCGTCTTCGCCATGACCGTATTCGATGGCGACTTATACGTGGGCGGCGCCTTTCGGCTAGCCAATTTTCAAGCTTCCACCCCCATCCCTGTGCGAAATCTGGTGCGCTGGGATGGCTCTGAGTGGCACAACGTTGGCGGCGCGCCGGATGCAGGTGTGAATGGAGTCGTGTACAGCCTGCAGGTCGCTGGCGATTCGCTGTTGGTCGGCGGAAAATTTGGCGACCTCGAAGTCTCGCCTGGCGTCACTGAGCCGGCACTGGGCCTCGCCAGTTTAAGAAATGACCTGTGGATTACTTCTCCAAGTGGTCTGCAGACTCGTGGCGGCGTCGCGCAGGTGTCCGCAATGTTGGCCGAGGCTGACGGCGGAGTCTATGTCGGCGGCGACTTTGATCAAGCGGGCGAGAAGGTCTCCGTGCGAATGGCCTACCATCGGCCCATCGCATCGAACTACAGCTACATCTACTGGAATCCGAGTGAACCCGGCTGGGGTTTCAACCTGCAGCATCAGGGCGATCTGCTCTACGGAACCTGGTACAGCTACGCCGAAGACGGACTGCCGATGTTCCTGACGGTCGAGGCGCTCCCCCTGGCAGATGGCAGTTTTGCCGGGCCGGTCTATCGAACCGCGGGTACACCCTTTGCCCAGATCAACGGATCGCAGGCATTCACTGCGGTTACTGAAGTCGGGCAGGCGACGATGACTTTCGACACTGACGGCCGGCTGAACCTGAGCTACGTGGTCAACGGTGCCAGTCAGAGCAAGCAGCTGGAGCGCTTCGTTTTTGACCCGAACCCACCCAGTTGTATCGGCACCACCGAGTCGCGTGCCGCGGCGACCAACTATTCCGATCTGTGGTGGAACGATAGCGAAGCCGGCTGGGGCCTGACGCTGTCGCATCAGGGCGACACCATCTTCGCGCTCTGGTACACCTATGGCGAGGGTGGTCGGGATCAATGGATCAGCGCGTCTGCCATGGTGCTTCAGCCGGATGGGAGCTATGTCGGGGCCCTGCAGCGTCCTCAGCAGGGGACGCCCTTGACCCAAATCATGGGTGCGGCTGCGACCGCTTTCCCTGTACCCGAGATCGGCACTGCGCAGCTGCGCTTCATAGATGGCGAAAATGGTTTCTTCGGCTATAGCGTGGACGGGGTCAGCCAGAACAAGGCAATCAAGCGATTCGTGGTGGTTGGGCAAGATCAGCCCAAGCCACTATGTGTCCAATAGCCTGCGCGGACAGCTCGCCACGGGATACGAGGTTTCCGTGGCATTTGGCAAATTCCTGAGCCCTGAGCCCTTTCCTACAACATGCGGGCGAGACGCCCGCGGTCCTCAAGAAGCTCCGGGCCGCTCTGGACCGCGGGCATCTTGCCCGCAACAGTCTGGACGTGCGGCCTTCATTCACTGCGCACTGAGCCCTCGCCCTAACGCCACTCCCAGCGCAGCCCCAAACCCAATTCGCGTCCGGCCGCGGGCTCGTAGTAGCGGCCGTTGCGATCGCCGACGATCACCGAGCCGGCATAGCGGCGATCGAACAGGTTGTCGATCCTCACGCTGATCACCGGGCCGCGCTGGCCGATTTGGCGCGTCCACCAGGCATCAACACGACCGTAGCCCGGGGCGCGCTCGCTGGTGCTCGTGTCGACCGGGATTGCTGAGCTGAGCTGCCAGTCCAGGCCGAGCCGATCGCGCTCGCTGAGCGGACCCAGCAGGCTGAGCTGACCCCAGCGCGCCGGCTGGCCGGGCAGGGCGACGGAGCCGTTGCCGTCGTCATCGTTGATCCGGGCGTGGATCCAGTTGGCGCTGAGCCGGGCCTGCCAGTCGCGCGGCAGGTCGGCCACCAGCAGCAGCTCCAGTCCGCTTCGGCCTCCGCTGCTGGCGTTGCCGAACACGCTGCGTCCGCCGCTGGATTCGGCCACCACCAGCTCATCGCGGCTGTCGATGCGATAGACGTTGGTGGCCAGCTGCCAGCGCGGATTGAGCCGCCAGCGCATGCCCAGGTCCAGATGGCGGAAGCGGCTGGCTTCCAGATCGGCATTGAAACCGCCGCCGTCGGCCGAGTAGGCACGTTCGGCCAGGGTCGGCACTTCCAGTCCGAAGCCCAGGCCGGCATCGAACTGCAGCGACTCGCCGGCCTGCCAGCGATAGACCAGCGCAGGGGAGATGGATAGGTCCACCGCGCTGCCGGAGTCGTCGGGATTGCCGCTGGCGATGAAGTCGTCGTCGCTGCGCATCCTTAGCTGGGCCAGACGCGCTCCGCCGCGCAGCTGATGCCGATCATTGCCCCACCAGCCCTCGACCAGCGCGTGGCTGGCGGTTGCCCGATTGCGTTCGTCTCGGCGCAGATTGCCGCGGACGCCGAGCCGGTTGTCGATGAAGTTCTCAAAGCCGCGACGGCGCTCGCGCTGCTGTTCGATGCCCAGCCCGTAGCGCCAGCCGCTCGGGTCGGTGAGTGGATCATCGCCACTAGTGAAGCTGAGGCCGCCAAAGTCCCGCTGCAGATCGATCACTGCACCGGCCGAAGTGGGAGCGCGCTGGGCGACCGCGGGAATCGCCAGAAACTGCTCGATCTGACGATTGCCTACATAGCTGCTGATGCTGGTGCGCCCATTCAGGCTGCGCCAGTGCCAGCCCAGTTCGACATGGTCCAGCGACTTGCGGGTGTCGAAGCTGCTGGCGATGCTGACGGTGCCATCGGGATCACGCAGGAATTCGGCGCGGCTGAGCCCCAGCGGATCATCTGCGCGGCTGTGCAGGGCATGCGCCACCAGCTGCCAGCTGCCGCCCAGCCCGGGCTGCTGCCAGCGTGCCCCCAGCTGGGTGCGTTCGGCGCGACTGTGCGGCCGAAAGCCGCCGTTGCGATAGCCGAGCAGGCTGACCCCGCCGTAGCGCGACCGCTCACCGTCCACGCTGGCGATTTCCGCCGATGCGCGCTGTCGGTCGCCGCCAGCGATCACCGTCTCGGCTTGCGCGGTCGGCGCGAGTTCGGGCAGGGTCTGCACCCGCAGCAGCGCGCCGGAGGCGCCGGCGAGCACCGCCAGCGGACCCCGCTCGATGCTGACCACAGCATCTGCGCTCCAGGGCACGTGCGAGAGCTGACCCTGGCCGTCCGGCATGGTCGCCGGAATCCCGTCGACCTCCAGTCGGATCCCGCGGATGCCGAAGGCTGAGCGCGCACCGAAGCCGCGCACCACCAGTTTCGGGTCCTGCGCTTCATTGCGACGGTCGGCGATGACCACCCCGGGAACGCCGCTGAGCGCGCGCACCGGGTCGATTGCCAGATCGGCCGGGCGTTGGGTATCCACCTCGCCAGTCGAGCTGGCTCCCGACGCCAGTTCCTCACCCTGACCGCGTACGGCCGGCAACTGCTGGGTGGGGCCGCCGAGCAGGGCGGCGGTGACGATGAGGGCGCTTAAATCCAACGGGCTAGGCGTGCTTCGCCAGCTGACCGCGGCAAGCTACTCACCGCGGTAGCGAATACGGTAAATCGCATCGGCAAAGTCGTCGGACACCAGCAGGCTGCCGTCGCCCAGCTCGGCAAAGGCGACCGGGCGACCGAGGGTGGTTTCGCCATCGAGAAAGCCGCTGAGAAACACCTCGGGCTCGCCGGCCGTGGTGCCGTCAATCGGCACCCACAGCACCTGATAGCCGATTTTCTTGCTGCGGTTCCAGGAGCCATGCTGAGCGACGAAAACGCCTTTCTTGTAGCGTTCCGGAAAGCCGCTGCCGCGGTAGAAGTGCACCCCCAGCGGAGCGGTGTGGGCGCCGAATTCGACCGCTGGTGCGGTGTGCTCGGTGCAGGCCTGTGGCTTGCCGAACTCGGGGTCGCTGACGCTGCGGCCGTGACAGTAGGGATAGCCGAAGTGCTCGCCGGCATGGCTGACCCGATTGAGCTCACAGGGCGGCAGGTCATCGCCCATCATGTCGCGACCGTTGTCGCTGAACCACAGCGAACCATCTGCCGGATTCCAGTCGAATCCCACGCTGTTACGGACGCCCGCCGCCACCAGCTCCATCTGGCTGCCATCCGGGCGCATCCGGTGAATGGCGGCATAGGGCAGGCCCTGGTCGCAGATGTTGCACGGCGCGCCGATCGGCACATAGAGCCAGCCGTCTGGCCCGAAGGCGATGTGTTTCCAGCCGTGGTGGCGCTCGCTCGGCAGCTGATCGGTCACGATCGCCGGTTCGCCGGGTGCATTCAACGAGGTCGTGATGTTGTCGTAGCGCAGGATCGTGGAGACCGCCGCCACGTACAGCGACCCTTCGGAAAAGGCCAGCCCGGACGGCATTCGCAGTCCGCTGGCGATGGTGTGACGCTTGCGCAGCTGGCCGTCCTTCAGCTCCAGCGCGTACACATTGCCGGCGTCGCGGGTGCCGACAAACAGCGTGCTTTGGTCCGCAAGCGCCATCGCCCTGGCGTTGTCGAGGTCTTCGACCAGCACCTCGACGGTGAAACCTTCGGGCACCTGCAGGCGGTCGATCGGGGTCTTGGCCAGCGTGGACACAGGAAGGGACAGCAGGGATGCCAGGAACAGGGCAGCGAGCTTCATCGGATCACTCCATGCAGAGATCTCCGCAGTTTACCCACGCAATTGGCGTCGAGCGGTGAAAACAGCGCCGGGTCGGGGCCAGGCCGGCGAACTGCTCAGCTGACCTCGACCATCTCGAAGTCGCTTTTGCCGACGCCGCAATCCGGGCACATCCAGCTCTCCGGGACATCTTCCCAGCGGGTGCCGGCTTCGATGCCGTCTTCCGGCCATCCGGCGGCCTCGTCATACACAAAGCCACAGACCACGCACATGTAGGTGCGCCACGCGCCCCGGCCGTCATCGGGGAGATTGGATTGACTCATCGGATTTGTTACCGGGATTGCTACAGCGGGCGCGGATTGTGGCATAACAGGCGCGAAAGGCGCATCGACGCCGCCCGATCGTCAGCATCGTTGACGAATCGCAGCGGCCATCAGCGCCCGTTATCGCGATCTTGGAGAATGCATGTCGGCGACCGCTGGCGCGACCAGTCTGGGCCCCAGAGGGCTGTATCTGATCACCGATGGCCGGGGCGACCTGGGTCCCAGGGTGGAGGCTGCGCTGAAGGCCGGTGGCGGAGCGGTGCAGTATCGGGACAAGAGCGATGATGCGCCTCGGCGGCTGGCGCAGGCGCAGGAGTTGGCCGCGTTGTGCCGCAAGTTCCAGGTGGCCTTCATCGTCAACGACGACGTCGAACTGGCGCTGGCGGTCGGTGCTGACGGGGTTCACCTGGGCATGCACGACAGCACCATCGCCGCCGCCCGCGAGCGGCTGGGGCCAGCCGCGATCATTGGCGCCTCCTGTTACAACTCGCTGGTGATGGGCCAGCGGGCCGCTGACTGCGGCGCCGACTATCTGGCCTTCGGCGCCTTCTTTCCCTCGGCGACCAAGCCCGACGCGGTTCGTGCGGGGGTGGAGCTGCTGCGCAAGGCCCGAGTCTTTCACCGGCGGCTGGTGGCGATCGGCGGGATCACCGCCGACAACGCCGCGCCGCTGCTGGCCGCAGGTGCCGACTGGCTGGCGGTTTGCGACGATGTCTTCGGGCAGCCTGATGTTGGATTTGCCGCTGCCCGCTATCGGGAGGTGTTTGCTTATTAGCCAGGGCTCAGGGCCCAGGGCTTAGGGCCCAGGAGAGCAAGAGCGTTTGGCGGCGAAGATGTTGCTGTTTCTGAGCCCTGGGCCCTGCAGAGAATGAGGGCCCAGGGCTCAGGGCCCAGCAGATCAAGAGCGGCATGCGACCAGGATGTTGCTGTACTGGGCCCTGCAAAGAATGAGGGCCCAGGGCTTAGGGCCCAGCAGATCGAGAGCGGCATGCGACCAGGATTCTTCTGTACTGGGCCCTGGGCCCTTTTCCCTGGGCCCTGCAAAGAATGAGGGCCCAGGGCTTAGGGCCCAG
>JAGRJL010000012.1 GCA_020442775.1 Lysobacterales bacterium
CGCGCTTTGCGGCCCGACGCACCCGAGCGGAGAGCGAAGATGCGTCACGGAGCAAGTGATCAAGTGCTGCAACGACTCACCCCTGACCTGTGCAAAAGGCCGTGGTGATCATACCCCTTTAGGATTTGCTCGGCGCATTGAGGTTGAGCCGATTTGCTGCGATTGCGGCTTCACATGACCTGCACGCATTCGCGCAGCTGGATTCGCGGCGTGATCGAATGATCAGGGCTGGCGTTGTGCAGCCTGCGCGACCTCGCAGCAGGCCCGCTCCCCGGGCAAGGAAACGATTGGCGAGGCAAATCTGGCCGATCGCGCACGCTGGCGCGATCGACCGAACCGTACGGGCCGACCGGATCAGTGCCGGCGATCGTAGGCGATGCCCCGCTCTACTTCCCGGATTGCGCTGCGCACGTGCTTCAACGCCTTGACCCGATGCCCGCCCTTGTCCGGCGTTGCGCGCTCCAACTGCCGCTCGGCCGCCTGCAGTGTCTCCAGCGCCTGATGCATCACCGGCTGGTCGGCATAGCTCTGGCCGGCATGGAAGCCGCTTCCCAACGCTACCGCCAGCACTAGCCAAAGCCAATTGGACTGTTTCATGTTGTTCTCCCGTCAAGATTGAGGTGGCACGGTCCCACTGAACGCAGAGGCAGCCCTGTGGTTGACCTGACCATTTGGTAGAGGCTGCCCAAGAGGGAGCGACCTTATGCGGTGAGCACAGCGCTGGTTCAACCCTAAGCGCGGATCGCCGCTGGCGCAATCGCGCGGATCAGCGGACGGTGGCAGCCTTCACCTGGAGCCACCTTGCTGGTCGTTCGGGCGCGGTTTCCGGCGAAGCAGCTGAGCAACGCCCACCCAATCCGGTTCTGGGGTTAGCTGCCAGCCGTTCGGTGGGGATGACGCGCTCGCGTGCGTCCTCAAGGTGATCGTGGAACAGCATTCGACCGTTCACCCAGGCCGAAGCGAGCGCCGCGCGCGCCACAGCGAGCGGATGCGCCTTCGATAGCAGCTATCCTTGGCGGATGAGTGAAGCAGCCTCCGCGTCCATGGATCCATCGAAACCCGAACAGGGCTTTCTGCTCAATCGCACTCGCCGCTTCTGGGCGCTGCATGTGAGCGGCTGGGCCGGCTACGGGGTGCTGAGCTATCTGACCGCGCTGGCCCACGGCAAGCCCGAT
The DNA here is from genome assembly GCA_020442775.1 of Lysobacterales bacterium. Lineage (GTDB taxonomy): Bacteria > Pseudomonadota > Gammaproteobacteria > Xanthomonadales > SZUA-5 > SZUA-5. The sequence continues at coordinate 1,176 of JAGRJL010000012.1, forward strand.
TACTACTACCGCGTGGTGATTCCCACGGCGATCGGCGGCTGCGTGCTCACCTGGGGCCTGCGCTACATTCTGCGCGCCGCCTGGAGCCTGGCGCCAGCCGCGCTGGTGATGGTGATCATCTGGCCGATCATCGGTGTTTCCGCGCTGATCGGGGTGATTTATGTCTGGGCCCTGAGCTGGGGCTATTGTCTGGACTGCCGGCCCGACGGCTTTCTCGGCTATTTGGCCTACATCGGCAGCTTCATCTGGCTGGTCACCGCCTGGGTCGCGCTGTATTTCGCGATCAAGAAGCACGAGGAGAGCAAGTTCGAGGCCGAGCGTGCGCTGCGTGCGATTGCCAGCGCGCACGAAGCACAGCTGAAGATGCTGCGCTACCAGCTCAACCCGCACTTCCTGTTCAACACACTCAACGCCATCTCCACCCTGATCCTCGACAGCGAGGGCAACACCGCCAATCGGATGGTGACCCGGCTGAGCGCCTTCCTGCGCTACTCGCTGGACAGCGATCCGATGCAGCGGGTGACTCTGCGCCAGGAACTCGATGCCATCGCCCTGTATCTGGAGATCGAGCAACTCCGCTTCGAGGACCGTCTGGTGGTCTCACTGGATATTGCCGAGGAGGTGGAGCACGCCCTGCTGCCCAGCCTGCTGCTGCAGCCGCTAATCGAGAACGCGATCAAGTATGCGGTGGCGCCACGGGTGGAGGGTGGGCAGATCCGGATCGCTGCGAGGCGCCAGAGCAGCGTGCTGGAGATCACCCTGGCCGATGACGGGCCCGGCTGCCATGACGCCAAGGGACGCTCGGCCAACGGTCATGGGGTTGGCCTGGCCAACACCCGGGAGCGGATGCGGGTCCTTTACGGCGAGCGACAGTCGGTACAGGTCCTAAACCCCGAATCAGGCGGTTGTACCATCGTGCTGCGGCTGCCCTTTGAGGCGCAGAAGCCGCCGCTGCGTGGTGCCTCGCGGTGAACGCTGTGGCGCGCTCAGCACAAGCACCGATGACCGTATCGCCCGATCGCCATCAGGAGACCGCCATGAGCAACGCGAGCGAGCCCACCCAAACGACCGGCGCCGGACCCATGCGGGTACTGGTAGTCGACGACGAGCCGCTGGCCCGCCGCGGGCTTCGATTGCGCCTGGCCAGGCATTCCGATCTGGTGGTGGTGGCTGAGGCCGGCAATGGTCTCAGCGCGCTGGAAGCGATTAACCGCGAACAGCCGGACCTGATGTTCCTCGACGTGCAGATGCCGGGACTGGATGGCTTCGGGACGCTGCGCAAATTACCGCTGGGGCAGGCACCGATCACGATCTTCGTGACCGCCTTTGATCAGTACGCGGTGCAGGCCTTCGAAGCCCATGCGCTCGACTATCTGCTCAAGCCAGTCGAAGACGAACGCCTGGAACAGGCGCTGGACCGCGCTCGTGCCCGCTTCCGCGAGAAGCATGCCGAAGTCCATTGCGAGCACCTGCTGGGCCTGCTCGCCGACTGGTCAGGCAAGGAGGCGCTGACCCTGGAGGATGCGCTGGAAGAAGGCACCCGGCCAGCACCAGGGGAGCAGACCCTGACGGTCAAGGACGGCCACAAGCTGCTGCGGATCCCGCACGCGGATATCCGCTGGATCGACGCCGCCGGTGATTACCTGTGCATCCACGCGGGCGCCGAGACGCTGGTGGTCCGGGGGACCATGAAGCAAATGGAAGAGCGCCTGGATCACCAGCGCTTCCCGCGCATCCACCGCTCCACCCTGGTCGCGGCCGATCGTGTGCGCGAACTGCGTCCCCATCTGAACGGTGAATATTTTCTGGTGCTGGACTGCGGCCAGGTGCTCAAGCTGTCGCGCAGCTACCGCGAGCAGCTGGCGCTGTTTCAGCGCTAAGCGCCCTCGCTTAGCCTTTGCTGCGGCTGACAATCCACTCTGCCAGGGTGGGGCCCTTGGCCGGACTATCGACCGGTGCGTCGTCATACTGCCAGCCTTCCCCCACCGCTGACTCCCGCGCCATCAATCGGGCGGTGCGCATCGCCAGCTCGGCCTCACTGGCGGCCGGAATCCGGACGGCGTAGCTCAGCACGCCGTGACGCAGCGGCAGTGCGGCAACTGCTTCTACCGCACGTCCATCTTCCACGCGGCGCACCCACAAGGCCATGGCGTCGCTGGCGCTCCAGCGGGGCGCGTAGGCCGGATCGGTGATCAGATCCAGCTGATCAGATCCGGAAATGGCGTTGATCGCGCGCATCAGCGCAGCCGAATCGCCCTGTCCGGCGACCTGCAGATGTCCTACCTGATCAAAGCGAACCTCGCCGAACCAAGCCTGCTTGTCGGCCATCAGGACCCGCTCATGGACCACCCAGCCCAACACGTTGGCGCCCACCTCACGACCATGCACTCTGGCCAGCGAAGTCAGTTCCTTGGCACCGATGAAGCCGAAATGGCTCGGCGTTGCCAGTTTGGCGTAGGCCGGTCCCAACTCGATCGGCCCGCGGTTGGCCCGCATTCGGCGAATCGCCTGAAGGTCCCGGATTCGCTGAACCTCCAGATCGACCGGTTCGGCCTTCTCGCCCTGCACTTCTGGCGCAGGGGTCTCTACCGGTGACTCGGGGGTAACCACGCTGGTCACCTTGATCACTTCCTCTGACTCCTCCCAGGCCTGGGCCTTGGCCTGCTCGGCCTCGATCATCGCCGCAAACTCGGGGTCTTCCTGGCGGATCTGTTCAATCTCCTCCGGCCTGTAGTAGGCGGCAGACTCGGCGACGACAGCCTGCAGGTCCCGGTAGAAAGCAAAGTAAAAGACCCCGGTCAGCACCAGCGAAAGCAGGAACGGGACCTTGATGTCGGTATCCGGATCGCCCCAGTTCTTGAACAGGGCGAAGACCATGACCGGCGAGAAGAACAGCGAGAGGATCCCCAGCAGCGCGCTGCCGCGCCAGATGCGCACCACCATCCACACGTAGAGCACGCTGAGCGCGACTGCCAAAACGATGTAAATCATCGACTTACTCCAGCTCTGCGCGGACAACCTGACTGCGGCTGAAGCTCACATTCGCATAGCCACCACCCATCCGCGAACGCAGGAAAACCTCGTCCCCTTCCACTCGCTGGAGGCGACCATCGCGCACCCGACCGCTGCTCAGCGTCAGGCGCACATCCTGACCCACGTAACGATCCAGATTGGCCACCGCAATGGGGTCCGGAACCCGACCCTGCGGGGGTGGACCGATTGCGGTGCCGCCACCATTGCGCAAGTGACGCTCAATCCACACCGCATCATCCTGTGCAAACGCCGCAGCGCTGCTGATGGCCAAACACGGACCAAGCATGCAGAACCAAAACGATTTCATTGCCACTCCGTTTATCGCCGCACCAGCAAAGGACCGGCGAGTTTCTACCACTACCGGGACTGCTGAGGATACTCGATTCGTCACATTCTTCGATTGAAGCGCGGGCGGTGATCCACGGCAAGCCGCACTCCAGCTTGGTCAGCGCTTCGCGACCACCCTGATCCTCATCGCCGTCACCGGCGGTACCTGCACACAAGCGTTCGCCCGGCGGCCAGGGTCTTGCCGGGGCGCTCTGGCGCGGTACGCGGACGGGAGATCGGCGAAGGCGTACTTGACGGTACGTCGAGTCGATAGCAAGGAGCAAACCGCGCCACAGCGCGCCAGCGAAAGCCGCAGCGGAAGCGTCATGAATAATGCACAGCTAGGCCGCGTGTGGTCCCAGCAACTGCAGCGCGCGCCGCGGTGGTTGACCAAACAGGCGGCGGTATTCGCGGCTGAACTGGGAGGGGCTGCCATAACCCACCCGGTGTCCGGCGCTGGCAGCGCCAAGCCCTTCGCTGAGCATCAGCCTTCGCGCCTCGTGCAAGCGCAGTTGCTTCTGAAACTGCAGTGGCGTCATCGCAGTCAGCGCTTTGAAGCGATGATGGAGCGTAGAGGGGCTGACATGGACCTGTTCGGCAATTTCGGCAACGCTGAAGTTCTGATCGAAGCGCTGCTTGATCAATTCGATCGCAGCAGCGATGCGACGGGCGTGGCTGGCGCTGTCGACCAGGTCCCGCAGACGCGCACCCATCGAACTGCCAAGCACCCGGAAATAGATCTCCCGGGTCAGCATCGGCGCCAGCACCGAGAGTTCTGCCGGTTGATCCAGCACCCGCAGCAGGCGCAGGAAGGCATCGGCCAATTCCTGACTCATCGATTCCAGGTAGAGCCCGCGACCCGCGGCGGCCACTGGTTCGGGCGCTGACTGCATCAGCAGATCGGCAACCGCACCCGCATCGATTTCCAACCGCAGGCACAGATAGGGTCGCTGCGGGCTGGCCTCGGTGATCTGCGCGATAACCGGCAGGGTCATCGAAACCACCAGGAAGTGACCGGGGTTGTATTCGAACTGCTCGTCGCCGAGCAGCGCTCGCTTGCGGCCCTGCACCACCACGCACAAGCTGGGCTCATAGATTGCCGGCAGGTGGTCCACGGTCTGATCGGCGCGAATCAGGCTCAGCGCCGGCAACGGAGTCGGGTGGAGGCCGGCTTCGCTGCACCGTTGCGCCACCCACTGCGCCAATTCGAGCAATTGTGGCGCCCGAGGCTGTCGCTCCGCAGTGCCTTGGGGATGACTTTCACCCATCATTTCCACTCGTTTAATCAATGACCTGCACCCTAGCGCCCGGCGCTTTCAGAACCAAGCTGTTGGCGATGCCGAAAATCCATTCTTGCAGGATCGTGCAAGAACTTCGCCGGACCGGGATACCTCTGCGCGAGCCGGTGCCCGTAGCCTTTGATCACCGATCAAACAAGGACCCTTCGGATGAGCAACCCCACCACCCTTCCACGCCGCCGACTGGGCGGCCAACTGGACGTATCGGCAATTGGCCTGGGCTGCATGGGCATGTCCGATTTCTATGGCGATTCCGACCATCAGCAGAATCTGGCGGTGCTGCATCGAGCGCTGGATATCGGGGTGAACTTCCTCGACACCGCCGACATGTACGGCGTAGGCCGCAACGAAACGCTGCTGGCCGAGGTATTGCGCGAGCGCCGCGACGAGATCGTGCTGGCGACCAAGTTCGGCAACCGGCGCGCCGCCGACGGCACCTTCCTGGGGGTATGCGGCACCCCGGAATACGTCGCCGAATGCTGCGATGCCAGCCTGCGCCGACTCGGGGTGGAGGTCATCGATCTCTACTACCAGCACCGGATCGATCCCGAGGTGCCGATTGAGGAGACGGTCGGCGCGATGCAGCGCCTGGTCGAGGCCGGCAAGGTCCGCCATCTGGGACTGTCCGAGGCCAGCGGCGACAGCGTCCGGCGCGCGGCCGGAGTCGCCACCATCACCGCCCTGCAAAGCGAGTATTCGCTGTGGAC
>JAGRJL010000252.1 GCA_020442775.1 Lysobacterales bacterium
TTTCGACAAAGTGCCCGTGATCGAGGTTCTGGTCGCTGTAGGTGACCGGGTCAAGGCGGATCAGGGCTTGCTGACCTTGGAGTCCGACAAGGCCACCATGGAAGTACCGTCGCCGGCTGCAGGGGTGATTACCGGGCTGTCGGTCAAGGTGGGCGACCAGTTGTCGACCGGTGATCTGGTAGCCACGCTGGAGATCGAGGCGGAAGGCGCCAGCGCGCCCGCACCCGCGCCTTCGGCGCCCGCAGCAGCAGCCCCGGCGGCAGCGCCAGCGGCGCCGGTGTCGGCGGCACAGGAAGGTGACCTGCGTTGTCAGGTGGCGGTGCTGGGTGCGGGCCCTGGCGGCTACACCGCAGCATTCAGGGCCGCGGATCTGGGCCTGGATGTGATCTTGATCGAGCGCTATCCGGTACTTGGCGGAGTCTGTTTGAACGTGGGCTGCATCCCCTCCAAGGCGCTGCTGCACGCGGCAGAAGTCATCGATGAGGCGGCGCACTTTGCCGACATCGGCATCGAGTTCAAGCCGCCGAAGATCGATGTGGACAAGCTTCGTGGCTACAAGTCCAAGGTGGTCGGCCAACTCAATGGCGGGCTGGCGGGCATGGCCAAGCAGCGCAAGGTGCGGGTGGTCACGGGCAGCGGTCAATTTGTGGACCCGCACACGATCGAAGTCAGCACCGAGCAGGGGCCGCAGCGGGTGCGCTTCGAGCAGGCGATCATCGCCGCCGGATCGCAGCCGGTGAAGCTGCCCAGCTTCCCCTGGGAGGATCGTCGGGTGATGGACTCCACCGACGCACTTGATCTGGCCGACGTTCCCAAGCGCTTGCTGGTCGTGGGCGGCGGCATCATCGGACTGGAGATGGCCAGCGTCTATGCAGCGCTGGGCAGCGAGATCACCGTGGTTGAGCTGATGGACCAGCTGATGCCCGGCTGCGACAAGGATTTGCTCAAGCCGCTGCAGAAGCGGATCGAAAAGCGCTACAAGGCGATTCATCTGAAGACCAAGGTGACCAGGGTAGAGGCTGGCAAGAAGGCGCTGACCGCCTGGTTCGAAGGCGAGGGCGCGCCGCAGAAGGCGGAGTTCGACAGGGTGCTGGTCTCGGTGGGTCGCTCCGCCAACGGCAACAAGATCAATGCAGGAGCAGCCGGCGTCGCGGTCAGTGATCGCGGCCTGATCGCCGTGGACGAGCAGATGCGCACCAATGTTCCGCATATCTTCGCGATTGGCGACATCGTCGGTCAGCCGATGC
>JAGRJL010000253.1 GCA_020442775.1 Lysobacterales bacterium
AGATCGGCAAGATGTTCGAGCCCTTTGTGCAGGGCGAGGCGGTCCAGGGCCAGCGCGAGGGCACCGGCCTGGGGCTGAGCATCGCCAGGCGTCTGGTCGATGCGATGAACGGCGAGATACACGTGTCCAGCGAGCTGGGCCAGGGTTCAGTTTTTTCCGTCAGTTTGCCCACCAGGGCGGTGGAGGTGGTAGACGCCAGCACCGCCGGGTCGGTCGCTACGAGGGTCGAGCTGGCAAAGCTGCCGCCGCTGAAGATCCTGATCGTCGATGACGTGGCGCGCAATCGCGAGCTGCTGCAGGCGATCTTCGAAGGCGGTGAGCACACCGTGGTCCAGGCCGAGAATGGCGCCGAGGCACTGGTCCGCGCCACCAGCATGCGCCCGGATCTGGTGCTCATGGACATTCGCATGCCGGTTCTGGATGGACACAGCGCACTGCGTCAGATGCGCCATGATCCCCGCTTGCGCCAGACCCGGGTGATCGCGGTGACCGCCTCCAGTCTGCGCATGGAGGAACGCTCCCTGCGCGAGGATTTCGACGGCTATCTGCGCAAGCCCTACACCCGCGATCAGCTGGTGGAAGAGGTTGCGCGGGTGCTGGAGATCTCGGCCGACCCGAGCGGGAGCCCGCTCACGGCACAGACCCGAGCGGGCGATGCCAGCGAGCAGACCGGGGTCGATTCGCCTCAGGCCGAACAGGCGCGCGCTCGGCTGCTCGCGCTCGGCGGTGATCACTGGCAGGCGTTGATGGATTCGCTGGCGATGCGCGAGGTGGGCGCCTTCGCCGATGAGGTGGCGGTAGAGGCCAAGGTCGCCGGGATCAAGGAACTGACAAGCTACGCCAGGCGACTGCGCGCGGCAGTGGATCTGTTCGACGTGCTCCAGGCCGAGTCGCTGCTCTCACAGTATCCACAGCATCTGCAGTCTCTGGGGCTGCGCGAAAATCAGGAGGCCGCCGGATGAAGCATCTGCCCGCTCCGCTCCAGCTCAAGCCGCCGGTGATTCTTGCGGTCGATGACCAGGAGCCCAATATCCGTCTGGTCGGGACCGTGCTCAGCGGCGCCGGCTACGATGTGATTCCCGCGTTGAACGGCAAGCAGGCGCTGGCCCGGAGTGCCGCTCGAACGCCCGATCTGGTGCTGCTGGACATGCGGATGCCAGGAATGGACGGATTCGAGGTCGCCGAGAAGCTGCGCGCCAATCCGGCGACCGCCAAGGTGCCGGTGATCTTCCTGACCGCGGCCAGCGAGCGGGAATCGCTGGTCCGGGCCTTTTCCAGCGGTGCGGTGGACTACATCGTCAAGCCCTTCGTGGCCGAGGAACTCACCGCGCGGGTGCGCGCGCACGTGGGCCTGAAGCTCGCCCGCGATCATCTGGAGCGGGTCGCCCGCGAGCGCGAGGAGATCATCGCCCTGGTCGCCCACGACCTGAAGAACCCCTTCTCTTCGATTCGCTTCAGCACCCAGCTGCTGCGTCGGGCGATGCCGGATACCGAGCGTGCGCAGAAGCTGATCGCATCGATCGCGCAGTCGGCCGAGCGCGGACTGCAGCAGATCAAGCGCTATCTGGACAAGCGCGAGGACGTCGAACTGCGCCGTCAGCTCTCGCTCAGCCCGGTGCGCCTGGATCAGGCGCTGAGCCAGGCCTGCGAGCGCTTCGCGGTGCAGGCCGAATCCCGCGGGACCACGCTGCTGTGTCCCGACCCGCCCGCAATCAGCGTGATGGCCGACCGCGAGGCGCTGGCCCAGGTGCTCGACAACCTGATCTCCAACGCGATCAAGCATTCGCCCGAGAACGCGCAGGTGGAGATCCTGATCGGTGACGGGTCCACCGGCAACGCGCGGGTCGCGGTGCTGGATCGCGGGCCGGGGGTCGACAAGACTCGCCAGCAGCAGCTGTTTCGGCGCTTTGCCCGTCTTGGTGATCAGCCGGCCCAGACAGCGGAGTCCACTGGCCTGGGGCTGGCCCTGGCCAAGCAGGATGTGGAGCAGATGGGCGGCACCCTTTGGTATGAAGACCGGCCCGAGGGCGGTGCTGCCTTCATGTTGGAACTGGCGGTTGCCGAGCGCATCGATGGCGGTGCCAGCCGAGCGAGCGCCGAGCCAGAGCCTGAACTGGACTAGATCGTCGGACGCTCGTGAACAGCGAACTCCCGGCGACTGGCGCAGATCAAGTCGGCATTCCCGTGGTCGCACTCGACCGCCACGGACTGCGCCTCTACCACGAAGGCGACGCCTACTACGACGCGCTGCACGCCGATCTGGCCCAGGCCCAACAGGAGATTCGCTGGGAGTGCTACATCCTGGCCAGTGATGAGGTGGGGATGCCGCTGCTGCAGACGCTGATGGCACGCTCGCGCGCAGGGTGCCGGGTGCAGTTGCGGATCGACGCCTTCGGCTCTCATGACGTCTTCGATGAGCGATTGCAGCAGGCGCTGACCGATTCCGGTATCGAGCTGAGCTGGTGTCGCCGCTGGTCATGGCGGCAGCCGCTGACCTACCACCGCCGCAATCACCGCAAGCTGGTGGTGATTGATCAGCGCTGCTTCTATCTGGGTGGCTACAACCTTCATCGCGAAAGCTCCCGCCGCAGCGTCGGTGAAAAGCGCTGGCGCGACACCCATTTGCGTGTGTCCGGGGCGCTGGTGGAGGACGCCACCCGGGCCTTCGAAGCCTACGGGTCCCCGCGCCGCTGGTGGCGGCGCTGGCGTCAGCGGCGCACCGATCTGGGCTACCTGCTGCCCAATCTGGGCCTGCGCCGGCGCTTCCTGCTCTACCGTCTGTATCGCCGGCGGATCAACGCCGCGCGCCAGCGAGTGTGGGTGACCACGCCCTATTTCGTCCCGCCGACGCCGCTGCAGCGAGTCCTGGTCAAGGCGGCCAAGCGGGGAGTGGACGTGAGGGTGCTGGTGCCGCGCCGGATTGACATCGAGCTGGTTCAATGGGCCAGCCGGGCGGCCTATGCCAGGCTGCTGCGCGGCGGCGTGCGGGTGTTCGAGTATTTGCCGCGGATGCTGCACGCCAAGGTGCTGCAGGTGGATGCCGACTGGGCCACCGTCGGCACCGCAAACATGGATTACCGTTCGCTGTTCATCAACGACGAACTGGTATTGGTATTGCGCGAGCCCGATGCCTGCGCTGCGCTGGCCGACCAGTTTGTTGCCGATCTCGAACTGGCAGAGGAGGTCAATGGATCCGGCTGGTCACGGCGGCCTTGGCTGGCCTGGCTGGCGGAGTTGATCGGGTGGTGGGCCAGACGCTGGCTATAGCCAAGGAGTATCCCTGATGACCATGCGAATGATGCAGATCTATCTGCCCGCCGAGCGCTGCGAATGGCTGCGGGAGCAGCTGGGTGATCAGGCCGTCCTGGCCAGCTGCAGCGATCAGCAGGATCCGGACTGGATGGTGGTTCAGGTGCTGGCGCCGGCCGAGCAGACCGAGGCGATCATGGACCGGCTGGAGGAGCAGATGGATCAGGGCGATCAGCTGCGGGTCGTGCTGCATGCGGTCGAAGCGGTATTGCCGCGCGAACCGGTGGAGGTTGAAGAGGCCGGCGAGCAGGACCAGCGGCCGGTGATCGCCAGCGGCCGGGTCAGCCGCGAGGAGCTCTACGAGGATGTCCGCGAAAGCCTGGGTCTGAGCCGGGTCTATCTGGCCACCACCAGTCTGTCCGCGGTGGTTGCGGCAATTGGACTGCTCCGCAACGACGTGGCGGTGATCATTGGTGCGATGGTGATTGCGCCGCTGCTGGGCCCGCTGGTGGCGACCTCGCTGGCCAGCATCCTGGGGGATCTGGGACTGCTGCGGCGGGCCGCAATCACCGGCGCTGCGGGCGTCGCATTGGCCTTTGCGCTGGCCTTTGCGATCGGCTACTGGGTCCCGGTAGACCCCGCGATCGAGGCGATCAGTCGACGCAGCAGTCTGGGCGGCACCGACATCGCGCTGGCT
>JAGRJL010000254.1 GCA_020442775.1 Lysobacterales bacterium
CACGGGTCATGGTACCGACTCCGACCCCGGTAGGAATAATGTCCAGCCAGGCGCAGCCAGGGCAATGGGTCTGGAAGCTTACCGCAGGAATGGGTCCGCCATTGCTGACGAAGGCCTGACCCAGGCTCCAGCGACCGACCCCACCATCATCGTAGTAGTAGACGATAGTGAAGTCCTGCTCCACCCCGCCATCGTTGAAGCTGTCCACGGTCAGACCCCAGCCCGACTCCGGCGGCCAGAACCAGGCGCCGGTGCGATCGGGATTGCCGGGACTGGCGCCGCTGGCAAAGAACAGCTGATCCAGCACTTCGCCATGCGCCTGCCCGTTGAGTTCCCAGTAGTAGGCCATCCGATTGGCATCCAGCGGAGTGACCTCGGCCCGGCCCACGGTGGCGGAACTGACCGACCAGGTCGGTGAGTCCACATCACGGGTGAACTGCAGGATGGGTGCCACCACCTGACCATCGACCAGGAAGTCCTGCACGATGTACCAGGTGTTGCTGCGATCGCGTTCGCCGGTATACCAGGCCCCGAAGAAGGTCGACGGCTGCCCCGGTGGTCCGGCCGGGATCACGTGCGAAACCAAACCATTGCCAGGCCGACTGCGCTCGAAGAAGGCGCCGTCATTGAGATCAATCTCGGCAATCTGTGCCGGGCAGTCGGTGACAACCTGACATTGCTCAGCGGCGGCGAAATCGATGCGCTGACTGGCGCCACCGGCGGAGAACCCGCCTTCGTAGGCAGCCCCCCGGTAGCCGAGGGCAAAACTGCCGCCGCAGTTAGCATCGGGATCGATCTGGAAACTGGCGCTTGCGCTGGTGCTTCCGCCCATCGCCAGATTGCCCAGCTCCAGCGCCGGGGTTTCCAGATGGACCGCAGCGAGTGAGGTGCTGCTGGGCTGGGAATCGGGGTGGAAGAAGCAGACCGCGCGACCGGCGTCGATCACCGGGTTCTTGCAACTGTAGGTGATTGTGGACCGCCCCGGTCCGCCGTAGATGCTCACATCCGCATCGCCACCGGCGTCGCGCAGCGCCTCACGGTACTGATAGGTGATCTGGCGGCTGGCCGGATAGACCACTGCCTGATAATCGACGTTGCCATCGGGAACGCCGCTTTGCTGATACAGCCCCATTCCGCTCCATTGGAACACCACGCAGGGTTGGTCGGCAGCGCCCACCTCGGCGGCTCGCGGGCAGCTGGCGAAGGTCGCGCTGCGTAGCCCGCCGGCGGTGATCATGTCGTCGTGCTGCACGTTGAGGCGGACCCCGTTGGCGTCACTATCGGGCGCGACCCCGCAGGCGCTGTTGAAGTCGCCCCCATCGGCGCTGGGATCGGCACTCAGATAGCCATTGGTGGACATTCGTACCCGGTCAATGATCTGGCCGTAGGCTTCGAAGGCAAACTCTCCGAGCATGATGTCCTCGGTACGGCCATCGTCCTCGGCGGGGAAACCTTCGGAGCTGGCGACCAGCGGCAGCTCGGCCATCGCGCTGATGTCGATGAAGTCAAAGCTGCAGGCACCCCCGGCGCTGTCGCCGTAGGTGTAACCGAAGGCGTCGGGGCCACCCGGCAATTCACCGACCGTATTCTTGCCCAGCATCGCCACCAGGCTGAGCGCGTTATTGCTGCCGGGGTTGGAGAAATTCAGCGGCACTGCCCAGCGCTCGCCGGGGTCGATGTCGGCGTCGTCGTTGCCGCACAGCTGCGTCGGCGCGCCGAAACCATCGAGGGCAGGCTCGGGGCCGCTGATGTTGAGGGCGATGCTGCTGCGGGTAGCGCACTGCGCAGCATCCAGCACCGTGACCTGGGCGTTGACCGCACCAGTGCGCGGATAGCGCGCGGTCAGCTGGTTGAGCCCCAGGCCGCTGCGATCGGTCACCCCGTCACCGTCCACATCCCAACGGAAAGTGTAGGGGCCCGCGGTGCCGCTGGCCGCGGCGCTGAAGATCACATCCGCGCCCGGTCCGGCCATCGCATTGTTGACGCTGAGCTCGACAGTGGGGCCGGTGCATTCGTCGATCCCGTCGATAAATTCCGGATTGCTACCCACCGGATCGAGATAATCGCGCATCCGCGTCGCCGGGGTTCCGAGCCCTTCCCAGGCGTGAAACAGCCCGCCGTACTGATCGTTGAGTCCGTCAGCTGAAACCCCGCAGAACGATGCCCCACCGGAAAGTACGCCGATCAGACGCTGTTCGGCGTTGTATAGCGGCGAACCGGAAGAGCCGCCTTCGGTCACGCTGGGCGGCAGGCTTGCCGGCAGCGGCTGGATGTTCGGCAGCAGCGGCGGGGTGGGATCCCAGTTGGCGGTCCAGTGCACCCCGACGGCGCTGCTGATGTCGCCCAACAGCATCGGTGACTCGACAAAGGTGATGCGCTTTTCATCAACGCCCGGATGATGGATAGACGCGCACAGCCCTGCGGTGGCGCTGGGGTCACTGGGCGCCGCGCAGTTGGTTGGCGGCGGGCGCCGGTCCCAGCCGGCCCAGTGCAGGTCGAAGCTGTTGCCGATCTCCGGTGCCGCCAGTTCCACCAGCGTGTGATCGGAACGATCACCCGCAGGCGCGCCGCCGTCAAAGGGAT
>JAGRJL010000255.1:0-23416 GCA_020442775.1 Lysobacterales bacterium
GGGGTCTACGCGGTGGGCTGGATGGCTACCCGGGTGATCGGCAAGAAGGCGCTTGCGCTGGTGGATAGCACCATGCAGCGGCTGCCGGTGGTGGCGCAGGTCTATGGCGCCATCCGCAAGACACTGGATGCCCTGCAGGCGCAGCCCAAATCGGGCCAGCGGGTCGTGCTGATTCCCTTTCCGTCCGAGCAAATGCTCACGGTCGGCCTGGTCACCAAGGTATTCCGCGATATCAACAGCGGTCGCGAAGTGGCTGCGGTCTATGTACCCACCACCCCCAATCCCACCTCCGGCTACCTGGAAATCGTCCCGCTGGAGCTGGTCCGTGACACCGGCTGGAGCGTGGATCAGGCGATGACCTTCATCATTTCTGGCGGCACGGTGGGACCGGATTCATTGCCTTTCGACCGCTCAGCCAAGGTTGCCGAAGCAGTCAACCAGGACTAGCCGAGGATCACTGCCGGCCACATGCGGAGCAAACGCCGCGGATCAGACGCGGGTCCCCGGCGAGCACCGGCTCTGCGCATTGTCTGAACGGCCGCCTCGGGCACTCGGGCGCACAAACCTGATCCACCGCACGATGTTGCCAATCACCCGGGTCGATTTGCCCGGCAATGGCACGGTTGACCCCAAAAGTGGAGCGCAACTCGGTAAGCTTCGGCAGGTCAAAGGCTTAACCCCCAATCCATGACCACCAGCGAGCTTCCGCCCATCGTGTTCGACAGCATGCGCCGCTGGCAGGCGCTGCGACGCAAGGGCTGGAGCTTGCCGGAAGCCGGCAAACTGCTGCCAATGCTCAATCAGTCGGCGCAGCAGCTGAGCGCGCAGGGTGAGTCCGACATTGCCAAGGCGCTGACTCATTTCACCCTGTATCTGACCTCGATGGTCGATGGCGATGTTCGGCGCCTGCCGGAGGCCCAGCGCGAGCGTCTGGCGAAACTGGAAAAAGGCGTACTGCAGCTGCTGCGCAAGCATCGCGACGATGACGGTGCGGCGCTCAACCGCAGCCTGGTGCTGTGTCTGAGCAAGGACGCTGAGCTTTGCACCGGGCTGCGCAATGCGCTCGAGGGGGAAGGCCAGAATCTGGAGCAATGCCTGCGTCCAGGCGAGCTGCTGGGCCATCTGAATGATTCCCGGGTCGCGGCAATTTTGATCGACGAGGAGCACCTTGGGGTGCTGGGCGCGGTATCGGACAAGCTGGAACTCAATCGGGACAACCATGGGCTTGGTCCGTCGGTGGTCTTCCTCAATCGCTCCAGGGCGCTCAAGCGGCGCCTGCTGGCGCTCTCCGGCGGCGCCGATGCCTGCCTGGAGGGAGAGGACCAGAGCTATCTGGTGGCCCGACTGCAGGAATTGATCGAGGCCCACAATCCACAGGTGCACCTGAAGGTGCTGATCGTTGAAGACGATCGCGGGGCCGCACTGTACTGCGAGACCATCCTGCGCAAGCAGGGCATGAAGGTGCGCTGGATTGACGACTCGCGTGATGCGGCGATTGCGATCGAGCAGTTTGAGCCAGATCTGATCCTGATGGATCTGCACATGCCCGGCCTGGACGGCATGCAGCTGACCTCGCTGATCCGCGAGGAGCCGCGGCTGTCGCTGTTGCCCATTGTTTTTCTGACCGGGGATCAGGAAGAAGGCACCCGCTTCGATGCGCTGCGGGCCGGCGGTGACGACTATCTGGTCAAGCCAGTGAGGCCGCGTCACCTGGTGACCGCGGTAGTGACCAGAGCCCGCCGCGCGCGCAGCTTGCGTCGGCAAGTGGAGCAACATGCCCGGGCGGCACGCAATCGCTTCGTTTCCGCAGCGGAGTTGCTTACCTCGGTCAGACGCCTGGACCCCAAGCACGGAGAACGGGTTCTGCTGCTGATCGCTGCCGACAGTGATCGCTTCACCGCAACGGATGTGCATCCCCTGCTCGAGCGCGAGGCCGAGGGCGTGGTCGGCAAGCGGGTCAGCGCCGCGCTGGCCAGCGGGGAGCGCCTGGCCCTATGGCGCGACGGTGCCATGCTCGCGCTGCTTGGTGAACACAATGGCGAAGAAGTGGACCGGCGCGCAGAGAGTCTGCGTCTGGCCATGAGCCAGGCGCTGAAGAACGCGCCGGCCAGCTGTGCCATCGTGCCCTTCACCCCGCGCGAGAGCACCCTGCAGGAGACTCTGGATCTGGCCGAACGCACGCTGACCCTGGCCCGCCATGGCGGCGGCAACCGGATTCAGCGGGCGTTGACCGATCTTCGATCCCATCTGGATCCGGACACCACCTTCGTCCTGCAGAAGGCCCTGGTGCGCGAGCCTGACCGCACCCACCTGCAGCTGGAATACCAGCCCATCGTTCCGCTTCAGGGCGTTCGCCGTCCGCAGTTCCAGCTGCACCTGCGGGTGGTCGGCGAGCAGGGCCGCTCCTTTGCCCGGCGCCAGTGGCTGGATCTGGCGCGGCAGACCGACCGGGTGGAGGCACTTGATCACTACCTGCTGCTGAGTGCGGTCAGTCAGGCCCGCAGCCTGCAGTCGCGCTACCCCAACGTTCGCCTGATCGTGACTATCGCAGCGGCCAGCCTGGCAGACGGCAAACGGCGCAAGCGATTGTTCAAGGAACTCGCCGAACAAGGTCTGTCCGAGTCCACCCTGATCCTGAGCTTCGACGAGGCCGATGCCCAGGAGCATGAATCGGTGTTGCTCGCCGCCCATGGCGACCTCACCGCTGCCAAGGTGGGATTGGGTCTGGAGCGGGTGAGCCTGCAGCGCCAGGGGCTGGCGCTGGTCGAGAAGCTCAATCCCGAGTGGATTGCGATCGACGCGCCAGCGGCGCTGGCTCAGGCGGGGGCAGACCAGCTCTTGCAGAATGCCCACCAGCGGGGTGCCGAAGTGGTCGCCCATTTCATGCCGGACGCCGAGGCGATGGCCACACTTTTCGCCCAGGGCATCGACTACGGCACCGGCAGCTTCATCGGCCCGCCCAGCGACAGCGCCTCCTACGATTTCAGCGCATAGATTCGCGCTGGCGCTGTTCCCTTTGAGCCTTGGGTCGGCTGGATGCCAGCCGGCCCAGCGGCCTGTCAGGGCTGCTCGAAGCTGTCGTTGAAGATGGCGCTGCCGACGATCTCGAGCATTACCAGCTGAGTGTTGTTGCCAGTCTGCGGATCGGTGTAACCGCTCGCGCTGGTGCTGATGCTGATCTCCACCGTTCCGCTGGGCGCTATCGGGCTCACCATCAACTCCACATCGATGGTCGCGCTTTCGCCCAGGGCCATCATCCCGCTATCCATTACGCAATCGACCGACAACCGGTTGACCACGCAACTCCAGTCTCCCACCCCGCTGACCAATCCGCCGGAAACAAAGCTCAGCGCATCAGGCAGGGCAAAACTCACCGCGGCTGCGCTCACCGTATCCGGGCCCAGATTGCTGATCTCGGCGGAGATGGTGACTGCTTCGCCAGCGCCCACCGCAGTAGCAGGCGCATCTAGCGCAAGCTGCAGATCGGCCTGTCCGAGAGTGGCTTCACGGCAGTTGTAGCAAACTAGCGCAAAATCCTGGGCAGGATCACCAGGCGTATAGGGATCCAGCGCGTCGGCAGCAATGTTGCTGCCATTGACCGTGATCAGCAGTGCCCCGGCGTGCTGATCGGCGCGCAGATGTACCGCCTCCAGGTTGTTTCGCTCGTCGGTATCTCCGCCGCTCGCTGACCAGCCGTCGGCACCGAACTGATTACCCAGGAACAGATTGCCATCGGCGGTGACCCGCAAGTCCAGATCATTCACCCAGGCTGGCGTAGTCCCACCCAGTCCATGGCCACGCGCATCGCTCCAGGCCAGCATCAGGTGCACCGGCTCGGCAGGATCATCTGCCTCCAGACTGACCGTCCACTGCTCCCCGCTGGTACCCAGTACCGCGCCTTGGTCGAAATAGTAGACGCTCTGCGGCGGATTCATGACCGCGTCCAGATCCAGCCGCCCAAAACCCTGGAAGCGGTCCGGCCGATGACCCATCACCCCGTTGTCCGCGTTCCTGAATCCCTCCAGATCGGTCGCGACTGCGGTGAACGCAGCCTTGATCAGAGCCGGACTGGGGGTCTGTCCGGCATGCATGTCGCGGTACTTCTCGACGAACAGCGCGACCGAGCCAGAAACGATTGGCGAGGCCATGGACGTGCCACAGAAGCTTGATGAATGGGCCGTGTTGCTGCTGCTGGTGGTGCTGTCGGTGCTGCAGCCCGGGGCGACCACGTGCGGGACCCGGCGCTGATCGCAGGCGTTGCCGTGAGCCGAGTTCGCGGACACGTCGAAAATCGCCGCCTGCTGGTTGCCACCTGACAACAGCTTGGTGGAGCCCACCGCAAAGAGATTTTTCGCCTCATCCGGAGAACCAAGCGAACTGGGCGCACAGGGACCGGTGTTGCGATCGCCGTTGCCATTCATGATCGACCAAACCGGCAGCACAGGCTGGGCTCCCGCCATGTCTGGGTTGGCATCGCGGACAATCATGTCCACCTGCTGGGTAGGAATATCGTATCCCTGCGGAGTCCCGGTCGGACCCCAGGAGTTGTTGGTCAACACCGCTCCGGACAGCGAGGACTCCCGGTAGATGGTCAGCATCCCGTCGGCAATCATGCCGCCGGGGCCGCCACCCAGAAACGGCGGGTAGCGCTGCTGGACCAGATTGGCCCCCGGGGCAACCCCCAGTCCGCGTAGAAAGCCATTGAGCAAGGTGCCGGTAGTGCCAGTTCCCGCGACCGCGCCGGCCACATGGGTGCCGTGGGCGTCGTTGCTGCTGGTGCAGGTGCTGGTGCCGAGTCCGGCGGAAACGCACGGAAGCATGCGATCGGCCAGATCGACGTGGCTGGTCCGAACCCCGCCGTCGACGATGCCCACGGTCACCCCGTTGCCGTCATAGCCGGTCGCATTCAGCCAGTCCAGGTAGCCGGGAACGATAGTGTTGCTCGGCGGTGGACCATAGTTTCCGACCACCGCCTGATTGCTGGACTCGCCACGCGGGCCCGCATCCTGGTCAATGGTCTGGATCGCATACACCGACCGATGCTGAGCCATCCGCAGCAATCGATTGCCGGGAATGGCCAGCTGCAGCAGATCGAGCTGCGCATCGAGCGCAACCTGACGAGCCACGACCGCACGGCTCTCGGCAAGCGCCTCGCTCAGTCCGCGACGATCCGACTGGCGAACCACCAGCATCATCACCGGGCGCACCTCGTCGTCGAGGTTCCGGGATTCGGGCAGGACCTTGTAAGCGGGCAGGAACTCACCGCTCCAGCGAAGCGGCAAGCCTGCGGGCAATTGAGCCAGCATGTCGCCGTCGCCGTGGACCACGTAGCTGTAAGGGTGAATGTACTGGATCACCCGCAAGCCGCTCTCGCGCAGTGAGTTCAGCCACGCGCGCTGAATCGGGCCTTCAAACTGCACCAGATACAATCCCGCACCCGACCCGCGCTGATCCCAGCCGCCGGCGAATTCCGGCTGGGATTGAAGCGGATCGAAACGCTGCCCGCCCAAATCCAGTGCCAGCGATGCCGCCTTCCCTGCGGGGACGAAAGCCATCGATACAATAGTGAGCAGGATTGGCGCGATGCGCATGGTTCCGTCCCCGGTTGAAGCAAACGACAAGTGTATCGGAAAGTGAACTGTTCTCGCCCAACACGAGACACGGGTCTGCAAACATGATCACAGACCCGCACCAGCGAATGATTCCAGTGCCGCTGGAGGGCGTCAAAGCCTGCTCGGTGCGCCTCGGGCACGGCCCCTGGGCGGATCTGGCTGCAGCCCTGCAGGCGCACTTTCCGCAGATTGATCGAGCCACCTGGCTTTCGCGACTGGCCCGTGGCCGGGTGCTCGATGCGGACGGTTGTCCGCTGGCCCCCGGCAGCCCGCCCCACGCAGGAAGCCTGATTTACTACTATCGGGAAGTCGAGCACGAGCCGCTAGTGCCCGGGATCGAGCGCTTGCTGCACCTGGATCAGGACCTTGCGGTGGTCGACAAACCGGCTGGTCTACCGGTCCAGCCTGCCGGGCGCTACCTCAGGCAGTCACTGCTCTGGCGCCTGGTCCAGCGTCTGGGCAATCCCGAGCTGACCCCACTGCATCGGATTGATCGGGATACCTCGGGACTGGTGATGTTCTCCTGCCGAGCGCAGACCCGAGCCATCTACCATCGCTTGTTTGCCGAGCGGCGGATCGACAAGCGCTATCTGGCGCTGGCGCCGCTGTTGCACCAGGCGGATTGGCCGTTGATTCGCCGCAGCCGCATTGTCCGCGGTGAACCCTTCTTCCGCATGCGTGAAGCCGAGGGCCCGGCAAACAGCGAGACCCGGATCACGCTGATCGGCCGCCAGAACGATTTCGGGCTCTACGAGCTTCGTCCGATCAGCGGACGAAAACACCAGCTGCGGGTACATCTGGCCGCGCTGGGGGCGCCGATCTGCGGCGATCAGGTCTACCCCTGGCAAGCGGAGCGGGTTGGCACCGACGACCAGCGGCCGCTGCAGCTGTTGGCCAGCACGCTGGACTTTGTCGACCCCATCAGCGGGGCAGCACGATCATTCCGGTCGCCGCTGCGACTCCCGCTGAGCTGGCCGGCCTGACCGAGGCGGCTGAGCCGGAGCGCCCCGGCTGCGGGCCGGCCACCGCTGGTACGGCTGTCCGGTCCGCTGCCGCGGTGCAAATGCTCTAGACTTCGACAAACTCCCCGCGGGCTGGGCGATGAGCCAAACAGACCACCCCGAATCAATCACTTACTGCTTCGGCCAGTTTGCCGTCAATCTCGCCACGCGCGAGCTGCTGCACCATGGCGAGGCGGTTGAACTGCAGCCGAAGGTGCTCGATCTGCTGATCTACCTGCTGCGCAACCGCCACCGCGCGGTGGACAAGCAGGAGTTGCAGGACGCTGTCTGGCCTCGCCAGATCGTGACCGAAGCGGCGCTGACCCGCTGCGTGATGAAGGCTCGCAAGGCCCTGGGCGACGATGCCGAGCAGCAACGCTACATCCGCACCGTACACGGGACCGGATACCGTCTGGTGACCGATGTAGTTGAAACCAGCCAGGCGGCTGCACCAGCGCGGCCGACACTGCCGCCCGGGTCCCCACCGACCCTGCTTCGCGCAGCTTCGCCGGGTCCGATGTGGCTGTCGCTGCTGGGAATCGGGATAGTTCTCAGCGTCGCCCTGATCTGGCTGTGGCAGCGCCAGGCGCTAGAACCCACCGAGGATATGTCCGATGCGCAGATCGCCATTTTCCCGGTCACCAACGCCACCGGAGATGCACGCTACGACTGGGTGACGCTGGGCATGATGAGCAGCCTGGGGCAGGTTCTGGAAACCGGCAGCCGCATACGCGTGGTCAGGAGCAGTCAGGCCATCGAATTGGCCGACCGCTTCCACGCCGGTAGCGGCGGCGACCAGAATCTGCGTGAGTTCGCCGCGGAACTGGGAGCGTCGGACGGCATCGCGCTGTTGGTGCTGCCGGTGCTGGAGGAGATCCCCGGCAATCTGCGGATCCGCTATCGGATTGCCCGCCCCAGCGGTCGGATTACCGAACGCAGCGTGGTCGGCAGCAGCGTGACCGATGTGGCGCGGGCTGCGGGCGCCGATCTGATGGTGGTTCTGGGCCTGAAGCTGGACCGCACCCCGGCTTCCACCGACCAGTTCGTCGACGAGGCCTACATCAAGGGACGGGCGCTGGCATTGCAGGGCGAACTGCAGGCTGCCAGGGAAATGTTCGAAATCGCGGTCAAGCACGACCCTGCTGCGTTCTGGCCGCGCTACGAGTACGCCCTCACCCTGCGCGATCTGGGCCAGCGGGAGGTGGCAGAGGCCGAACTGCGTGAACTGATCAAACTGGCGAACGCCGAAAGTGACCCCGACGCCTTCATCGGCAGCCGCAATGCGCTGGCGATCCTGCTCTGGCGGCGCGGGGAGCATGAAGAGGCAGTGAGCTTGCTCAACGCCGCGCTCGCGGTGGCCGACCGCGATGCCGATCTGACTGCCGCCGCACTGATCCACAGCAATCTGTGCATCCTTGAGCGAATCCGCGGAAATTTGAGCGCGGCCCGCGAGCACGGGCTGCTGGCGCTCGAGGTCTACGCGCGGCAGGGAATTGCCAAGCCGCCGGGCAATATCTTCCATGCGCTGGCCAGAGTGGCGATGGCTGAACACGACCATGCCAGCGCCGAGAACCACCTGCGCCGTGCGATCGAGGCCTTTCGCACGGTCGGCGACCGGCGCGCCACAGCGACCACCCTCAATACCCTGGCCAGTCTCCAGCGACAGCGCGGCCAGTGGGATCTGGCCCAGCGCAGTGCTGAAGACGGCCTGGCGCTGCGGATTGCGCTGGAAGACCCGGTTGGGGAAGTTGCCAGTCGCGAAGAATTGGCGCAAATCGCGCTCAGCCTGGACGATCTGGCCACAGCCAGAACGCAGGCCAGCCGCGGTCTGGAGATTGCCGCGAAACTGGATCTGGCTGGAAGCCAAGCGGATTTCCAGCGCCACCTGGCGCGCATTGATCTCGCCAATGGCGACCTGGATCAGGTGCCATTGCGGCTGCAATCCGCCGCGGAAAGCTATCAAGCGGTGGGCGAGCAGGCTGGCCTGTTCCGCGTTGAACTGCTGAAGATCGAATGGCTTGCGCAAACCGGCAAGAGGACGCAGGGGGCGGCGCAACTTGACCAACTCAAGGACGCCAATGCCGATGATCCGGACGCACTGGCGGCAATTGCGAGCATCGAGGCCCGATTGGCCAAGGGTGCCGGAGATCATCGGCGAGCCGCCGAGGCCTACGGTCAAGCGGCCGAACAGGCCGATCAGGCGCGTGATCAGTGGGCTGCCGCGAACTTTCGGCTGCAGGCGGCAATCGCCCTCCTGGCCGATGCCCAGACTGAAGCGGCGGCACAATCGCTGGATGCTGCCCGCCTGCTGCAGGACCAGTTCCTCTGGCAGCGCACCGCAGCGGCGATCGCCTTCGCTGCAGGCGACCTGTCGCGCGCGCTGGATCTATGCAAACAGGCTCGGGCGAGTGCCGGAGCGCATTGGGGTGATGCCGACCAGCGCTGGCTCGAGCAAATTGCCGCGGCCGCATCCGCGCAGCGCGCGCCGTGAATCTGGCCTGGAAGATTCAATTGCCGGCGAGTGTCAGCAGATGGAGCCGATCGGCGAGAGCAATCAGCGACGCTGCGTGCCCGCGCAAGCCGAAGGCATCCAGCAGGCGAGTCTTCGGTCAATCACCCGGCCGGTTCATAGGCACAATCGTGCAGCAAGGTCCGGATTTGCGGATAGTTGGCAGAACTGCATCGCCACTTGATTCCCACCGTGTTGACCACCGGAACCAGCGTCAGATCGATCGCCGGCAAACCCAATCCCTCGCCGAAGTGCATCTGGATCCGTCCTTGCTCGCCAATCTGCACTGACTGGAGCAACTCCCCCTGGAAGTCTTCCAAGTGCACCCCACAGCCATCAACAGGCCATCGGCCATCGCTGTAGTAGCACTCTGCCATCGCCACTCGCAGCATGGTGACCGGTCCGAACTCGCTGGCGAACACCGCCCGACCTCGCTGCCGCGCTTCGTACTGCTGATTGCGGGCGATCGCCTGATCAATCGTCGCATCGGCCTGGGCTGCATCCTGTTCCAACCTGGCTACCCGCGCCTCGGCTTGCGCCAGCCGATCGTCGCGATCCGAAATCGGCGCAGCGGCGGACATCGGCTGAACGGTTATCCGCTGATACAGCCCATAGGCGACGATCCCAACGAAGATCCACAACACCCAGCGCAACGGCGCCGCCCTCATCGCTTCGCCCCTCGCCTGCCCGCTGGCCGCCGCTTCGGCGGCTGGCGCATGGCGGCGGCCAGAGCCAACTCTGCCCAAGGCCGCATTAGTGCCGGCGACTCCAGTGCTTCGTCCGGGACCGTGCAGTACTTCATTTCGCCCACCTTGCCATTCATCTCGACCACAAAGGGTCGACAGCCGGCCTCATCGAAGCTCGGGCGCGTCTGCGCATCAGTCTTCAGATACAGCTCTCCCTCATCGACGATGGCAATGATGCGACCGTCACAATAGAGCCCGTGCCCGCCAAACATGGCGCGTGCGCTGATCGGACCCAGCGGCGATAGCAGTTCGATGTAGTGCTCCAGCATGGCCTCGGACGAGTGGAAGCTTGGGCGTCAACATAGCAACCTTTCTCGCCGACCAGGCCTGAGCCAGCCAGTTGCCGGGAAATGGTCATGACGCTGCCAGAATTGTTCAACAGTCGGCATCGCAGCCACCGGTGGGGTCAGCGGTCGACCTCAGGACCGGCCCCGAGTAGGCCGCCATCCGCGCGCGCAGCGCCTGATGGGCCGCGTTTCGCCGGCGATCGGGGTCCTCGACCACTGCGACCTTGCGGATCGACGCCACATAGTGCTCGGCGAATCCCAGGAAGCGCGCCCCGTCCAGCACCAGATCACGGTACCAGCGGTAGGGCCGCAGTTCGGCCTCGATGTGCGTGGCGCTGGCGCGATAGGCGAACGCTTGGTAGCTGCGCCCCTGGAATCTGCATGGCATCCAGCACAACCGATAGCCGCTTCCCAGCCCTTCGACTTCATCCAGCAACGGCTTGTGCGCCGCTTGCAAGGTGTACAGGGCGGCAAAGCACAGCGACGGTTGCGGCACCTGAACCAGGTCGCATTTGGCCGATCCATCCGCGCCGCGCTTGTGGAAGTTCAATGTCCATCCGGGCAGTTCCACCACGCCGACCAGGCTGGCCGATGGAACCCTTTCGATCAACCGTTGCGGATGCAGGTTCGAACCGTAGGCAAGGTAGTGCAGGGTCATCGACACCGATACCCTTGACCGTCGCGCGGCGACACGATGCCATACTGAAGCAGTCGAGGACTGCTCCGGGCCACCATGCAAAACCTGCTGATCCTGAAAATCTGTGCGCTCATCATCGTGGTCGGTCTGGCCATACTGGCGTTTGACAGATACTACGTCCGCCGCGATCAACCCAGCGAGGGCGAGCAATTGGCGCGCCTGAGCGAGGAGCACCAGCTTGATCAGCAATCGCCTCGGGGCGAACAGGCTGCACGAATACTGGAATTGCTGCGTGCCCATCATGACATCACCGGCAATCCCCAGCAGATCAACACCCTGCTCAGCCGCAGTGAAGGCGCCAGCACGCTGCGCCTGATCGAGTTCGACACCCGCGAATTCGCCCTGTATCGCGGCAACGGCCAAACCAGCCGGGTCAATGTGGCCCTGGTCGCGGTCCTGATCGAATTTGACGCCGATGCCGGGCTGCCCGACTGGAACCAGGCACTGAATCCGGATCCACCTCAGCCACCATTTGGCGCTGAGGCGCTGGCGCGTCTGCGCGCGATGGACGACTACCGAATGGCGACCGGCAGTCACCATGCGCTATTCGTGTCGCAAAGACAGGGCCCGGCCCTGATCCAGGCAATCAACCAGAGCGTGAGCGCCGACTTCCACCCGGGCCTGCTCAACAGCGCCATGGCGATCGATGTGCAGCGCGCGGTGGACATCGCCAACCTGCTCGAAGCACCGCTCCCGCAGGTGGCCCGCTTCTATCAGATCGAAGTGCCGGAGCTGAAGATTGACCTGCCTGACCGACCGGTCAGTGCCGGACTGGACGAAATCGTGCAGCAAACCCACGATCAGATTGCCGCACAGCGCGAGCAGTGGGCAGCCGAGGACGCGCAGCGGCAGGCCGAGTGGCAGCGTACGCTGGATGAGCTCAAGGCGAAGCGCGAGCGACAGGCAGCCGAGCGCGAGGCGCAACGTGAACGCAGAATGGCGGAGACCCGGGCGCGGATGGACGCCAGCCTGGAGGCGGCCAAAGCGGGAAGGGATGCCACAGAAGACAGCGGCTCGGCACAATAGGCTGACTGCGCCGGACGGGCGCCAAGGCCGCGTTTGGCAGCAGGAGCTTTACTGCGAGTGCCAGATGCATATCCAGTGCGCTAGAAGCCTGCGCGGCAGGAGGGTTGGCGGCGAAACGGATGCCATGGTGATTCAGGCCGTCTATCGGGGTAACGCGCATGGTCGTTCTATGCAAGTCCGACGACAGGCGGCATCAATCGCTAGGGCGCCGTTGCAGCCCGACCACTTCTGCCGCGCAGGCTCCTGGGGCGAGCTTGTGAGGCGGGCCGGACAAGGAGCAGGCCAATCATGAAATCCCTGATCCTGGCGCTGCTGCTGTGTACCGGACCCTTGGCTGCGCGCGACTATCTGCCCGCGCGCAGCAGCGACGATCTGATCAACCCGCACAAGGGCTGGATGCTCTGGGGCACCACCTTCGCCCAGGACGGCGGCGTAGACAACTTTCACGGCGCCCGGATCTTTCACATCTACGTCCCCTGGCGCGAGTTGGAAACCGCCGACCAGGTGTTCGATTTCGACGGCTTCGAGAGTCGGCATCTGGATCCGATCAGTCAGATCTATCCGGACGCCAGCTTCGTCCTGCGCCCGGTCGCCGACTACCCGGACGGCCCGGGCAGCGGCATCGACGACTGGTACGTCGGCGGCGAGCCCAACCGCGACTATCCGGCCTTTCTGGAGCAGCCGCCACTCAACATCGGCGCCAATAACTACACCAGCTGCGACGGCGACGGACCTGGTCGCGCACCGGACTGGAACCATCCGGCGTTTCAGGCTCAGGCGCTGGAACTGGTCAACGCGCTGGCCCAGCGCTACGACGGTGATCCCCGGATCACCGCGATCCAGGTCGGGCTGCTGGGCCTTTGGGGCGAATGGCATCAGTCCGGCTGCGAGGCATTGGCACCCGGCGCCGCGATCAAACAGGCGTTACGGGACGCCTACCAGGGCCTGTTCAGCCAAACCCGACTGCAGACCCGCTACGTCCGGATTCCCGACGCGCAGGGCGTCGAGGTCGGCTTTCACGAGGACTATTTCCCGTCATTTACCGGTCAGTGCAGCCAGTTCAGCCCGCCGATGCCGCTGTGCGATGACGGCGGCGACTGGAACCTGGAGTGGGGAATGAGCAATCTGCTCCCGGATGCGCGCGACAACTGGCGCCTGCACCCGGTCTCCGGCGAAAGCCCGCTGGGCAGTCAGAAGAACGTCTGGATCTCGCGCACCACAGACGTTGAGACGCTGCTGCGCAGCTATCACTTCAGCTTCCTGGGTCCGGCCGGCAAACATGAGGAAAGCGGCAATACCGCGGCGCTGGCCCAATTGCGCAAAGCGCTAGGCTACAACCTCCATCTGGACCGCTTGAGCCTGCCCGATCCGGCACCCATCGGCGCGCCGATCGAGTTCGAGATCGAAATCTTCAACAGCGGCTCCGCGCCCCCCTATCACTTCCCCCGCTGCCAGCTGGTGCTCCTGGATCCGCTGGATCAGGTTGTACAAGTCTCTGATCTTTCATTGGATCTGGGCCTTGCCCTGCCCGGCCAGCCGCTCAGCCACACCGACACGATGAATATTGGCGAGGGGCTCAGCCCAGGCACCTACCAGCTGGCCGTCCGCGTAGTCGATCCAGCGCCGGGCCGTCCCGATCTGCTGCTGCAGAGCCTGCCGCGCGACGGCCAGGGCCGGGTTAGGCTGGGCTCGGTGACCCTGATTGCAGCGTCAATCTTTGCCGATGGCTTCGAGTGATGGCAGCAACCCGGCCATCGCGCCATCATCCACCTGACAGCTGTGCCTGCGACGGATCCTCATCGGCAAATGGACCGCGGGCCCAGGGGCTCGGCACTCGCAGCTGCGCCGGCGTCGGATCCAGCGTCGCCGCAGCCACCTGTGGCGCGGTTTCTCCGCTCAGCACGCTCGCTTCCCGGCGCGATTTCAAAAATGGATAAAACAGCTGCGTAGTCCAGCTCTCGGGCCCGTAGACGACGTCGTCATAGAGCCCTGAGCGCGCTGGATACCGTCGTGTAATGCGAGCCGTTCCGAACAACACATCCCAGAAAAACAGCAGATTGCCGTAGTTGCCCTTGTAGTGACCGATCCCGTCGTTCTGGGTCATCGCGTGATGGGCGAAGTGGGTGGCGGGAGTGGAAATGGTGCGCTCGACCACCCAGGCCAGCGGATGCAGCCAGCGATGACGATAGAGGAACTGGTCCCAGCGCAACTCGCTGTGAGCACCAAAGATCACCGTCATCTTCACCAGCACATACCAGGGATAGACTTCGCCCAGGCCCAGGTAGACCAGCACCGCGCTGATCCAAAGTCCGGGCATCATCGCGTAGTAGAAGAAATTGTTTCGATAGACCACCCGGATGCCCATGTACGGCGCTGAGTGGTGGGCCCGGTGCAGCGGCCACAGCAGTGGCGAGTGCGATAGCCGGTGCCACCAGTACTGGGTCAGATCGTCGCCCAGCAGCAGCAGTCCAACCATCGCCAGGGTCGGCAGCTCGGCCCAGGCGCCGGCCCAGTGTGGGACCAGGCGCTGGGCCAGGTAACCCACCAGCAGCAGAATTCCAGGATAGATGACCGCAGCGAACAGCATGGTCATCACCCCTTCCAGCGGTGCATCCTGCGCGGTCTCGTGGGGGCTGCGAAACAGCCCGGTGATCCACTCCAACAACGCAAAGCCAATGAAAATGGCGAAGATCACCAGCGCGGTGTTTTCGGCGACCCAGTCCAGCATCGATCCCTCTCCCTGATCGTGTTGCTTCCATTGTGGACAGCAAGCGCCGCGGTGACGATGATCGGAGTGGGACGATTTGTGATTGGAGTTCGATGGGTCCGGCTCGCACCAGCTCGATAACCACCCGCTTTCTGGTCGAAGTGCTGGATCAATCCGGGATCGCGGTGGACGACCTGCTGACCCGGGCCGAGCTGACCAGGGACGGGCTGCAGCAGGCCGATACCAGCTGTCCGTTGAATGTGTTCGACGCCTTGTGGCAGCGTGCGGCGGCGCACTTTCCCGACATCGGGCTGACCCTGATCGAGCGTTTTCCAGCCGGCCAGATGCATATCGTGACCCATCTCGCCCTGCGTTCGGCAGATGTGCGCCAGGCGCTGATGTCGGTATCGCGCTACGTGCGGCTGACCCAGGCCCACGACCGGGTAAGCGTGAGCGAAAGGAACGATCACGCGACCGTTCAGTTCGACAACGCGCCGCTGGACGACGGGCGGCGTCACAACCCCTGGATCAGCGAGCACCTGCTGAGCATGACTCATCTGCTGTTCAGCACGGCCTGCGGAAAACCACTGCCGCTAACCTCGGTGAGCTTCAGGAACGGCGCGCAGGCCGAGATTGCCGCGTACCAGCGTCGATTCGGGCAGATTCCCCAGTTTCATGCCGCAGTCAACGCGCTGTGTTTCCCCTCGGAAGTCCTGGAATGGCCGCTGCAAACCCACGACGCTTACCTGCGCGGAATCCTTGAACAATTTGCCAGTAAGCACTTGCCGGAGTTGGAGAACGAGCTGCCGCAGCAAGTCGCGGCCCACCTCCATGCGCTCTGGTTGAGCGGGCAGCAGCCCAGCCTGGCCACGGTGGCCGCCGAGCTGGGCATTAGCGCGGATCTGCTGAGAAAGCGACTGGCTGAAAGCGGCCGCAGCTTTCGCCAACTCAAGGACGACAGCCGACGGGACCTGGCGAGGATTCATCTGGGCGGATCGCTGGCGATCGGCGAGATCGCCTATCTGCTGGGCTTCTCCGAACCTGCCGCACTACAACACGCCTGCAAGCGCTGGTTTGGCCTGCCGGTGGGCGAACTCCGTCGGCAATGGGCGGGCGAAGCCCGGATCAGACGCGCCAATCAGTCTGCGTAGCCCAGACTCGCGGCAAGTTCACCGTACTGAGCCACGACTGCTGGATCAGGATTCCGGTTCGCTGCTGCCCAGACGCGCCAGCGCGCGATTGAGGCTGTCCCGTATCGCCTCGCGCTCCAGCGGCGAGGTCGCCTGGGTATCGAAACGGATGCTCTTGAGGTCAAAGCCGGTCTCGTGCTCGACCAGAATGCGCTGGGTCTTGGCGGTCACCTCGGGACGCCGCCCGATCACCTCATAGGTTTCCACCGGATGCGCGACGCCCTTGACCTGGATCATGCCCATCGACTGCACCTCGACCAGATCGCGCACCATTGCATAGGTCGAGCCGCTGATCAGGATGCTCCCCGGGCGACACTGGTGCTCCAGCCTGGCGGCCACATTCACGTTGCCGCCGATGATGGTGTAGTCGACCCGGCTGCTGGAGCCGAAGTTGCCGATGGTGCAGTAGCCGGAGTTGATTCCGACCCGGATCCGCAGCAAATGGCTGGAGCCGTAGCTGCGCCATTTCTCTTCCAGCACCGGCAGGCTGGACTGCATCTCCAGCGCCATGCAAACGCAATCCTTCGCGCACTGAATGGGGTCGGCCTGATCATCGTCACCGAAGAAAATCATCACCGCATCGCCGATGAACTTGTCGATGGTGCCGCCCCAGCGGTCGCAGATTCGGGCCATCTCATCCAGATAGGAGTTGAGCATCTGCGACAGCGATTCGGGCTCCACCGTATCGGTCAACTCGGTAAAGCCGACAATGTCGGAAAAGAACACGCTCAGATTGCGACGCTGGTGGCTGCCGGCGGCGGCATCGACCGTGCCGCCGGTGATCCGTCCATACAGCTGCGGTGAGAGGTAGCGGCGCATCTTCTCGATCAGCAGGGAAATCTGATCGTTGCGCTCGCTGAGTTCGTTCTCCAACCCGGTGCTGTGCTCGATCACCGAGGTGTACATCAGCGCCAGATCATCGATGTCCTGACCCAGTCGCTCCGCCAGTTCGGCCAGGGCCAGAGACCCGTCGCGCAGCTGCTCGCCCTGAACCGACGGATCGCCCAGCATGGCGACCAGCTGCTCTAGTCGCGCCCTATCGGCCTCGCTGAGCTGAATCGGTGATTCCATGGCTACTCGACGGACAGTTCCAGGCCCGGCATGAAGCGGGTCATGTTGCCCAGCGACTTGCCCTGCCAGGCAACCTCCTTGCTGCCGATCACGCGCATCTTGACGTTACCCATCCGCCGCGCCTTGATCACCAGCTGATAGAGCATGTTGATCCCGGAGCTGTTGAGGAACTGCAGCTCGCGCAAATCCCAGGTGCAGCCGCCATCCTGATTGTTGCTCAACAGCTCATCCAGCAATTCCTGGATAGGCGCGTACTCATCGGCGCCATTGAGCCTCAGCGTGCCGCTGAATGACGCGGTCTGGGTTTCGGCATCCACGCCCACCCGGTAATCGCCACCTATCACTTCCATTTGTGCAGTCCCCACTTAATTGATCTTCAGGCGCGCCATCGTGCTGATCGCCACCGCCTCGTCTCGCTGTTGAAAGCGCCAGCCCAGACTCGCGCCATAGTCGGTCATGATCGACAACAGACCCAGACCCGATCCGGCCGAGGGCCCTTCGGCGGCGTTGCGCTCTACTCGCTCCATCAGCAGCATCAGCGGATCACCAGCGGCAATCTCTTCCACCACTGACTGGTAGCGCTTGGCGATGTCTTCAGGCGCGCAGCTGGACACGCTGACCAGCAATTGATCACCCTCCAGCAGCGCCCGCAGCTGTATTTCCTCGCCTTGTCCAAACTTCACCGCATTTTCAACCATCTCGTTGACCGCGTAGGTCAGGAACGCCGCCGCATCGGCCGCATGATCCCCCGCGGTTGCTTCCAGCTCGGTCTTGAAATAACCGGCCACGTAGTCGGCCAAACGGCCGGCGTAGGACCAGCGCCGTGACCAGCCCTTGTGTATCGCGATCTGCAGCGCCGCGCCGTTTTCGGCCTCGGCACTCCAGTCGCCGATGGTGGCGTTCAGCGCGGCGCTCATCCGCCCAGCTCCAGCGCCAGACTGAGGCCGCCGGTCGGATACTGCCGCGCCTGCAGCTGACCGTATTCACTGGCCAGCCAGTACAGGCCCAGATTGGGTGAAGCCTCGGTCATTGGCTTGGCCAACTCCAGGGCGAAACACTCGCGCGCGCGGGCCTGATCGAAGTCCGCCGCGCGATCAAGAAAAAGCGTCATCGATTCCGGCGGCAGCGGCACGGTCAGGTTGAGGCTCAGGGATTCGGCTTGCTCGGTCACCTGAATCTGCAATTCGCCCTCATCGGCGGCACAGCGAAAACCCCATTCCAAAAGCTCATTCAGCACCGTCGACAAGTTGTCCGCCTCGTCACCATGCGCCCCCATCGCCGAGGTGGTGACCTGCGAAAAGAGATCCGCCGTGCGCGAGCAATGTCCGAAATCCTGCTTGAAGCCGACCAGCCCGAAGCGCCCGGATACGACGACCCGGCCGGCCTGATGATCAACTCGCAGTATCTCGGATTGGGCATTCACCTCATCGGCTCCAGTCCGCGAATCAGCGCACCTGATATCGAGTGAGCGCAAAGGAAAAATAGACCACGCCCGCCAGCATGATCACGTAGGGCAACCCGTCGGAGCCAAACAGATCCATGCTCACCCCAATCAGCAGGATTCCGATCATCCCACCAATGTTGTCCATAATCGAGAAGGCTGCGTTGGCGCTGATCAGATGTTCTCCGCTAAAGCGCTCTGCGGTCATCGCCAGGCAGACGCTGAACAAGCCGCCAATCACGCCGCCCCACAGGAACAGCAGACCCCATGCAATGTACGGGGTGTAGATCGCAATCGGCAGATAGGCCGCACAGATCAGGCTCATGAACACCAGCACGATCATCACATAGCGACGATCAAAGAAGTCCGACACCCACGCGGTCGGCACCTCCAGCAGGATAGAGCCGAGCATGAAGGCGGTCAGCAGCAGCGATGCCTGATCCAGGGTGAGCTGATTGCGCAGGCCGTAGAGGGTGATAAAGGACTGCACCCCGAGGATCGAAACCCCGCTCACCGCCACCGCGAACATGATCGCCGGCGCCATCCGCACCGCCTGGGTGATGTTGCTGCCCTCGGTCATCCTGAACTTGGGAATCAGCATCCCGCCGAGGAAGGTCGGCAATGCCGCAATGGTGGTAACGATCGCCGAGGCAATCAGATTGATCTGGGTACCCGGGAGCACCGCCTCCGGCCGGGTCAGGCCCAGATAGCGCTCCACCACCCGGTCGATCATCGGCACGAATTGCCCAATCTGCGCCGACACGTTGTCGAGCATCTGCAAGACCACCGGGCCGCAGGCCAGCCCCAGAGAAATCGAGGTCCCGAACAGGGCCATGGAGAGCCCCCGCGAACGCTTGAAAGGCAGCGAATTGATCCAGGTCTGCAACAGGATCTGATTGAGAAAGTTGCCGATACCGTGCACAAACACCAGCACGAACCACATCGAGATATCGGTGAAATAGGCCAGCAGCAGCAGCGTTGGCAGACGAAACAGCGCCGACAGCAGCAGTCCGGTGCGCAGGCTGATGACCCTCAGCAGGCCGCGCAGGCCAAAGGAAATCGCGAACACCGAGATGAACTCGATCGCCATCACCATGCCGACGACGGTATTACTGGCCCCGTACGACTCCAGCGCGGTGGGGAACACCACCGCGTTCATCCCCACCGAAACCGAAATCAGGAATGTGGCGGTGATGATGACCGCGACCGCGACTCCCTTCTGGGCGTCGCTGAGCGCCTTGACTGCTTCCAGTTTTGACACCCTGCCCCCTTGTTTATGCGTCTGCCGACTGCGGCGCCTGCTTCTGCTCTGCGCCGATTGCGCGCTGATACAGCAGGAATCGGCGCTGATTGACGATCAGGATGAAGCGGCGCAGGAACCAGATCATCGAGCCGGTGATGAAAGCGATGAAGAAGCCGGTCACCATCGCCCGCACCGTGGCCCGATAGATCGGCTCCAGCCGCCGGAAATAGTCCGGAGACTGGATGTCCAGTCCCAACACGCCATAGAAGCGCTGGTCCTGATCGAATAGCGGCACATAGCCGCTGATGCAGCCGTCCCGGCACCACTGGTCAAAATAGAAGTCCTCGGAGACCACGGTGGTCTGCTCCTGCAGGGCCTGCATGATCTGCGGGTTTTGCGCCGCTTCCTCATACTCCTGCATCACCCCCACGCTGGTGTCCTCGACGTTGGGGTCGGTGGGCGTTGGAGTGACGTCATAGATGAAATAAACCTTGCCGTCTTCGGGACCGAGGATCGCGGTGTACAGATAGGTGATCTGCGGATCGGCCTTCTTT
Organism: Lysobacterales bacterium; assembly: GCA_020442775.1. Classification (GTDB taxonomy): domain Bacteria; phylum Pseudomonadota; class Gammaproteobacteria; order Xanthomonadales; family SZUA-5; genus SZUA-5. The sequence goes on from JAGRJL010000255.1 coordinate 20,085, forward strand.
GCCGCAATCAGCGGCGCCATCGCCCGATCATAGGCCTCGGTGAACTCGTCTTCGGGCTTGGTGAACTGGCGATGCTCGCTGGCATCAATCAAGGTGCGGACCACTGACGCGGTGCGCAACAGGGACTGCCTGATCTCGCTCTTCTGTGCTTCCAGCGCCCGTGCATAGATGAAATAGGTGGTGAAGAAAATCGCCAGAAAGACAATCGTCCCCACCGCAACGGCTTCGCGCAGGGGGAAAATCCGGTAGTTGACGGGCTTCAGATCCTCATAGGCAGCGGACTCAGGCATTCGACAGTTCCCTCAACTCGGCACCCTCGGTCGCGGAACGATTGCCTCTGGCGACCGCCCGCGAACGTTCCAGGCGCTCCAGGCGCGCCTTGATTCTGGCCAGACTAGCACCGGGCTCGGGTGTCTGGGTGGTACCGAACAGATCATCCCAGATGCAGACCAGCAAGCCGTAGTTGCGTTTCAGGTTCACGTGATGGTGGAGATGAAAGTCCCCCCAGGCGAACCAGTGGGTCAGGCGACCGGTGATCCTTGGATTATGGTCGAGCACCGACTCGCTCAGAAACACTTCGTAGAAGTAGTGGAAAATCAGCAGCGGAATCCCGTACTGCGGCCAGATCCAGGCAATGATGGCCAGCGGCAGGGTCATCACCAGAATGACGTCCAGCGACAGCCGAACCCCGCCCAGCCAGAACAGATACTGCCCCAGCGTCGGCCAGCTCGGACGCGAATCCACCCGCAGGTAGGGTTCGGCGTGATGGGCGCGGTGAATCCACCACAGTGGATTGAGTCGATGATGGATGTGGGAAAAACGGTGCAGCCAGTAGATCACGAAGGTCCACAGCCCGAAACAGGCAAGCAGACCGACGAGGTACACCAGGGCTTGCCTGAGTGTAGCCAGATCCATGGTCAATTGAGCCTTCCAGCGAGACGAAAGCCACCCTTCCTCCGAGCTATTGTGGCAACCCAGTCAGGGGAAGCCAAGCCTTGATCGGGCATTGCAAGCACCCGGCACGGTGCTTTGCAATGTACCCTCAAGGCCATCGCGAGCACTGACCACATCATGGACCTGACCCCGATCACCGGTTTTCTTGCTGAGTACACCTGGGCGGCGACCGGGATCGGCCTGCTGCTGATCGCCCTGAGCTGCTGGCTGATCGATCTGGTGGTGCAGCGCTGGCTGATTCGCGGGGTCACCCACCTTGCCGGCAAGACCCGGACAAAGTGGGACGACGCGCTGATCGATCAGCGCGTGTTCCGCCGCCTCGCCCATCTGGTCCCCGCCGCCTTCGTCCAGCTCACCCTGCCGCTGGTCCCGCATCTGGATCAGGCCTGGGTAACCGTGGGCCGCAACGTGGCCACCGCCTACATGGTGCTCACTGCGGCACTGGCCTGCAGCGGCGCGCTGTCGGCAGTCCATGTCATGCACAACGCCGGCGCGGAGAACGCCAGTCTGCGGCCGATCAAGGGCTATCTGCAGCTGGCCAAGCTGGCGGTGTTTCTGGTTTCGGCGGTACTCATTGTTTCGATCCTGATCGAGCGCTCTCCGCTGCTGCTGCTCAGCGGCCTGGGTGCGATGACCGCAGTCCTGTTGCTGGTGTTCAAGGACACCCTGCTGTCGCTGGTTGCCAGTATCCAGATCGCCTCCAACGACATCGTCCGGGTCGGCGACTGGATCGAGATGCCCGATCTGAAGGCCGACGGAGATGTCATCGACATCGCCCTGCACACGGTAAAGGTGCAAAACTGGGACAAGACCATCACCACCATTCCCACCCAGCGCCTGATCACCGACGCCTTCCGCAACTGGCGCGGGATGAGCGAATCGGGCGCCCGCCGGATCAAGCGCTCGCTGTTGATCGATCAGGCCAGCATTCGCTTTCTGGAACCGGCAGACGTCGACAGGCTGCTGGATCTGGATCTGCTCAAGCCCCATCTGGAGCAAAAGCTGGCGGAGATCAGGGAGTGGAATGTGCACCGCAACGCACTCGACGAGCGCTGGCCGAACGGACGCAGGCTAACCAACATCGGCTGCTTCCGGGCCTATGCCCAGGCCTACATCGAGCAGCACCCGGATATCCATCCGCAGCGCACCCGGCTGGTGCGTGCGCTGGACCCGGGCGCCAGCGGACTGCCGATCGAGCTGTATTGCTTCACTCGCAGCACCGAGTGGTTGGAACATGAGCGCGTCCGCGGCGATCTGTTCGACCACCTGATGGCGATCCTGCCGCTGTTTGGCCTGCGCCTGTTCCAGAACGCGGCCGGGCATGATCTGCGTCAGTGGCGCGCCTCGACATCGCAGCCGGATCCGGCAAGCACAGCCGCTGAAGGCGCCCAAGGTGGCTGATCAGCACGTCAGCGTCCTTATCTCGCGACTGCTTCAGAGCTACCCTGGCTTCTGTACAATGCCGCTATCGTTCGGTTGAAGCTTGGCCATGGCACTTCCCAGCGCAATTCGTCAGGAACTGGACCAGTTGTTGGCCAAGGTCAATGATCTGGTCAACCAGAACGCGCAGCTGCAGAGCGAGCTGGCGAGCCTGCGCGACCAGCACAGCAAGCTGGGCCAGGAGAAGGCCGGACTGTTGGCCAAGAACGAGCAGGCGCGTACCCGGGTCGAAGCGATGATTGCCCGCCTGCGTGCATTGGAGACCTCAGGTGAGTGACGGCAAACGGCCAGTTTCGGTCAAGATTCTCGATCGCGAGTACCTGGTCTCGTGCACCCAGGAGGAGCGCGCGGCGCTGCTGCAGGCGGCGGCCCACGTGGATGCCAAGATGCGCGAAGTGCGTGGGCAGTCCAAGGTTCTCGGTCTGGAACGGGTAGCGGTACTGGCCGCGCTCAATATCGCGCACGAATCGATCGGGACCCGGCAACAGCTCGATGAAGTCAGCCAGAGCCTTGCCAGCGAGCTGCGTACCCTCAATCTCAAGCTGGAGCGGCAGCAAGCCTGAGTGGCCTTCGCTGCTGTCGCCCACCCCTGCGGTCGGCTGAACCGGTTCGCAAATTGGCACGAAGCAATCACCCCAAGACCCTGCCTTCGGCGTAAGATGGATCTGCGCCCTCTGAGATGTTCGACAGTGCGTCCGTCAAATACCTTGTCCCTATTGCACGACCCCGGGATGATGAACTGCCGTGCATGAGCAGGTCCGCTTCGCAGCGGAACGCCTTTAGCGGCTCAACAGTCGTCCCACCTGATCCCTGGGATCAAGGTCGTCAGACGTACATCGGCATCGTCGGAGGGCCCTTTGTCTGATCCAAAGCCTGAGGCTGAGGATAGCGTCGATCTGGCTGCGGTTCGCCGCCAGGCCAGAGCCGCGCGGATGGCG
>JAGRJL010000255.1:23483-30797 GCA_020442775.1 Lysobacterales bacterium
CCGCCAGCGTGGGCGGCTACAGCGCCATTGGTTCGGAGGTGGACCTGCAGGCGCTGCTGGTCGGTCTCGAAGCTGGCTGCCTGTGGCTACCGCGGGTCGTCGCGCCGCAGCGACCACTGGGCTTTGTGGCAATTGACCCGCAAACCCGCTTCCAGACCAGCGCTCTGGGCGTGATGGAGCCAGTGGGCGACAGCATCATTCCCGCATCCGCTCTTGACCTGGTGCTGATCCCGCTACTGGCATTTGACCGATCCGGCACCCGGGTCGGCTATGGTGGGGGCTATTACGATCGCAGTTTGGCAGAATGCGGCCCCCGTCACCCGTTGCGGGTGGGGGTCGCCTTTGCCTGCCAGGAATGGCCGGCACTCCCGCGGCGGGCATGGGATCAGCCGCTGCATCTAGTCGTCACTGAAAAGGAAATCATCGAGTGTCCAGCGATTCAAACCCGGCCCGGTACTGGCTGCTGAAGTCCGAACCCGACGTCTTTTCCATCGACGACCTCAAGCGCAAACAGCGCGAGGGCTGGGATGGGGTGCGCAACTACCAGGCGCGCAACAGCCTGCGTGACGAGATGCGCCCCGGCGACCTGGTGATCTTCTACCACTCCAGCTGCGCCCAGCCGGCCGCGGTTGGCCTGGCCAGGGTCGATTCCGAGGCCCAGCCCGACCCTACCCAGTTCGACCCGGCCAGCGACTACCACGACCCCAAGTCCTCGCCCGAGGATCCGCGCTGGTGGTTGCGCCAGATCGCCTACGTCCATCGCTTCGAGCAACCGGTGACCCTGCAGGCGATGAAGCAGTGGGAGGACGATCTCGACTTCCCCCTGTTGCGACGTGGCAATCGGCTGTCGGTTATGCCGGTTCCCGCCGCGGCAGCGCGCCGCATCCTTCGCGACGCCGGCCTCAAGCCCGATCAATGGATGAGTTCATGAGCATGGATATCAATGCACAGAAGCGCGCCAGCGCCGAGCGCGCCTTCGCCGAAATCGAAGACGGCAGCATCCTCGGAATGGGCACCGGCTCCACCGTCGACATGCTGATCGAAAAGCTGGTCGGCCAGAGCCGCATTCGCATTGAGGGGGCAGTCTCCAGCTCGGAACGGAGCACCCAGCGCCTGCGCGAGGCCGGCATCGAAGTGCTTGATCTCAATAGCGTGGGCGAGCTGGATCTGTACATCGACGGCGCTGACGAATGCGATCCAATGGGCCGTTTGATCAAGGGCGGCGGCGCTGCTCTGACCCGCGAGAAGATTGTCGCCAGCGCCAGCAGGCGCTTCCTGTGCATCATCGATGACAGCAAGGAGGTTTCCCAGCTGGGCGCCTTCCCGCTGCCGATCGAAGTCATTCCGATGGCACGCAGTCTGGTCGGCAGAGCCATCGTCAAACTCGGTGGCCACCCGGCCTGGCGCCAGGGCGTGATCAGCGACAACGGCAACTGGATCATCGATGTGCACGGGCTGGATCTGGCCGACCCGGACCGGATCGAAAGCGCGATCAATCAGATTCCTGGCGTGGTGGCCAACGGTCTGTTTACCCAGCGTCGGGCCGACGTGGTAATCACCAGCGGCCGCTGGCGGGAACCGTCTGCGGGCTGAATCCCGGCGCAAAAATCGTATTTCCGACAGATCCAATTCAGGCTCGGGATGTTGTAATAAAGTCGTTAAGCCGCCGGATCGTTCAAGGAAGCTCGAAGATGCGCTACAAATCACTGGTTGCTGCGCTTTTGCTCGCTGCGCCGATGCTTGCCACCGCGCAGGATCGTTACGGCGATCACTACGAATCCGACGGTCCCCCGCTGGAAAACGTCAACTATTCCTACGCCGATGTGCTTCGGGTGGATCCGGTCTACCGCAGCACCCGGGTGAGCGAGCCTCGCGAGGAGTGCTACGACACCGAGGTTCGCCGCAGTTCGCGCAATGACAACACCACCGCCGGCACCATCGTCGGCGCCATCGTCGGCGGCGCCTTGGGCAATCAGGTGGGCAAGGGCAATGGTCGCAAGGCCGCCACCGTGGCCGGTGCGGTCGCAGGCGGGGTGATCGGTCGCAATATCGACGCAGCCAACAACCCGGAGCGGACCTACACCGAGCGCCAAACCCACTGCGAAGTGGTGGACGATTACCGCGACGTGCGCCAATTGATTGGTTATGACGTGGAGTACCGCTATCGCGGCGAGGTCTACATGTCCCGCCTGGACTACGATCCCGGCGAGCGCCTGCGGGTGCGGATTTCGGTGACTCCGGCGCGGCCGTAAGCACTCGGCGCATCCCGCGAAGGCCGGCTTTCCGCCGGCCTTTTGCTTTTTTGCCAATCAGGCTGCGCGGGTGAGCCTCCGCCGACCCGAAGCCGTCAGCGACAACCCAAGCCGCCGCGCAGCGGCTACACTTTAAGGTTTGACACCAGAGCGCAAGGCCATGGATCTGAGGCTGCACAACTCGCTGACCCGCCAACTGGAGGTGTTTGTTCCAGGCAACCCGGAACGGGTGACGCTCTACGTCTGCGGTCCCACCGTCTACAACTACGCGCACATCGGTAACGCGCGGCCCCCGGTGGTCTTCGGGTTGCTCGCTGATCTGCTGCGACGGCGTTATCCCAAGGTGATCTACGCCCGCAACATCACCGACATCGACGACCGCATCAATCAGTCGGCCAGCGAGCAGGGCGTGCCGATCAGCGTGATCTCCAACCGCTTCGCCGACGCCTACTTCGCCGACATGGACGCGCTGGGCGCGGCGCAGCCGGACGTGCAGCCACGCGCCACCGAGCACATCGCCCAGATCATCCGCATGTGCCAGCGGCTGATCGCCAACGGCCACGCCTATGCCGCCGAAGGCCACGTGCTGTTTGACGTCGCCAGCTTCGCTGACTACGGCAAGCTTTCTGGCCGCTCGACCGATGAAATGGTCGCCGGCGCCCGGATTGAAGTGGCTCCCTACAAGCGCAATCCCGGCGATTTTGTTCTGTGGAAGCCTTCCAGCGCTGACCTGCCGGGCTGGGACAGCCCCTGGGGCAGTGGCCGGCCGGGCTGGCACATCGAGTGCTCGGCGATGGCGGAGACCCATCTGGGCGACACCATCGACATTCACGCCGGCGGGGTGGATCTGCTGTTCCCCCATCACGAAAACGAAGTGGCGCAAAGCACCTGCGCCCACGATGGCGAACAGTTCGCCCGCCACTGGCTGCACAACGGCTTCGTGACGGTGGAAGGCCGCAAGATGTCCAAATCCCTGGGCAACGTGCTGCTGGTCGATCAACTGCGCCGTGAACACTCGGCCGAAGCACTGCGCTTTTTGCTGCTCAATGCGCACTACCGTCAGCCGATGGACTGGTCGGACGCCGCCCTGGTGCAGGCACGGGCGACCCTGGATCGGCTCTATGGCGCGCTGCGTGAAAATCCGCCGGTCGACGAGGTGGAGAGGGTCCCGGAAGAACTGGAGGCGGCGCTGTGCGAAGACATCAATACCCCGCAGGCCCTCGCCCTGCTCTCGCAGTATGCGCGTGAGCTGAAGAAGGCCGAGGGCGAGCAGGCCAGGCAGCTGGCCAGCAGTCGCTTGCGCAGCGCTGGCAAGCTGTTGGGCCTGCTGCAGCAAGACCCGGCGCAGTGGTTCCAGGGCGACAGCCGCATCGATGAGGCGCAGATCATGGATCTGCTGAACCAGCGCCAGGCGGCCAAGCAGGCGCGCGATTTTGCCCGTGCCGACGCCATCCGCCAGCAGCTGACAGACAGCGGCATCCAGATCGAGGACACCCCGGAAGGCCCGCGCTGGCGCGTGGATCACAAGGCAGGTAACGGATGAGCGCCGCGGAAGCCGAACTGCAGGCGATCGACGACACCCAGCAACAGATTGTCGACGATTTCACCCTGCTGGGCGATTGGAGCGAGCGCTACCAGTACCTGATCGACCTCGGTCGTCAGCTGGCGAAGCTGGCGCCCGAAGACTGCGTTGAGCAGAACCTGCTGCACGGCTGCCAGTCCCAGGTCTGGGTGGTCGCCAGCGGCGACGCCGACGCCGTCGAGATTCGGGCGCAGTCCGACGCCGCAATTGTCTCCGGGCTGATCGCGCTGATGCTCAAGGTCTACAGCGGCCGCAGCGCGGCGGCGATTCTCGCCAGCGAACCCCGCTTCATCGACCAGATCGGCCTGCACAAGCATCTGTCGGCGACCCGCAACAACGGGCTAGCCGCGCTCTATCAGCGAATTCGGGCAGAGGCCGCTGCCCGAATCGCCTAGCTTCGCTCAGACTATGCTGCCTGCCATCGGATCAGTGGACAGCGTTGAAATGATCCGTGACGGCGGATCCTAGCCCGCATTATTCATGAATGTTCGTCGCGAGGGTTTCGCAGGCGCGCTGTGGTGCGGTTCGCGGACCTTAAGATTGGCGAAGGCGTACTCGACGTACGTCGAGTCGATAGCAGGGAGCAAACCGCGCCACGGCGCGCTTGCGGAAGCCGCAGTAGAAGGTTCATGAATAGTGCGGGCCAGGCCGCTTACTTTCAGGGCACCAACGGTGCGATGTATTGCCTGCACCTGCAGTTGCGATCGGAACGGATGGCCGATGGCAGTTGGGCGCGGCTGGGACACGAAGCGCCGGTGGTTTTCGAAAACTTCAGCTACCGAGAAGGCGAGAACCGATTCTGCCTGGAGGCGCTCAATCCGGTGCAGATCTCCTGGGAGCACGCCAGCATTTTGCTCAACCAGATCAGAGCCTGGTTGCGGGACAAATCCCATTTGCGCAGGGCTGAGGAGATGCAGGCGGTTATCGACGCGCGCGGGCGATGGCTGCCGGCGTCAGGTTAAAGCGCTGGTCACCCTGCTGCGGGCACAAAAAAGCCGCGCCAGCTTGCGCTGACGCGGCCCTCGATCTTCACTCGCTACGAGCCTAGTCGCCGATCAGACGCTGACGGTGCTCCCAACGCTCCTGGGCATCGAGGCAAAGGCTGGCGATCGGTCGCGCTTCCAGGCGCTCGATGCCAATTTCTTCATCGGTTTCTTCGCAGTAACCGTACATGCCGTCTTCGATCCGGCGCAGGGCCTTGTCGATCTTGTTGATCAGCTTGCGATAGCGGTCACGGGTGCGCAGTTCCAGGGAGTTCTCGGTTTCGCGCGTCGCGCGTTCGGCTTCGTCACCGACATCGCGCACTTCTTCCTTGAGATTGTCGATGGTCTGCTGGGATTCCTCGACCAGATCCTGGCGCCACAGAATCAGCTTGCGGCGGAAATATTCCAGCTGCTCGGCGGACATGTACTCTTCTTTGGCGCTGGGTCGATAACCGGTCGGGAGGTCCACCTTGGCGGTGTAGCCGTCTGGCAACGGCATGTCTGCTACCGAAATCTGGTTAGCGCCACGCCGGGAAGTATCGGCGGACTTGTTGCGAGTCGCGGTCACTGCCACGTTGCATCACCTCCACATGATGGTCGCGATAGCGCGGGGTTCGCGCCAGCAAAATCAGCCGGGCTTTATAGCCGAACTATCCCTGCTGAGCAAGCTTTTTAACATTTCGAACATGAAGCACAAGCCACAGACCGTATCCGCTGGCCTGCTCAAGATTAACCGCATGCGACTGGCAATTGCCGGTCGTGGTGGACACAATTCCTGCGGCTTCAGGTGAGGCACAGGTGACGTAGTGACAATCGGCAGTCGTTTTTCCACAAGGCGGAAAGTCTCCGATGGCGGTCGCAACGCTGACCGGCGGCTGCAGGCTGGCGTGAGGAGTCAATTGCTTGCGTGATCTGCTGATCAAACTGCTGTCGCTGTACAAGCGCTGGATCAGCCCCATCCTGGGACCGCGCTGCCGCTTCTACCCGTCCTGCTCCAGCTACGCCCAGCAGGCGCTCGCCCGCTTTGGCGTGATAGCGGGCAGCTGGATGACCATTACCAGACTGTTGCGCTGCAACCCCCTGTTCAATGGCGGGTATGATCCGCTGCCCTCCCGCTTTCACTGGTGGCGTGGCGCGCCCGAAGAGGCCTGTGACCATTCCCACAAGGACCCACCGCATGAGCCCTAGCGGCAAACCATCCCGCCCAACTGCGAGGACTGGCAACCGCACCACTGCCCTTCGCGGTTGTGCAGCTTTCCGCCCCCGCTGGACGCCCGCGGCACTGGGGCTTCTGGGGCTGACGCTGGCTTCGACCGCCGCCGCCGGCAGCATCCACTTCGATCAGCCCCTACGGCAGGGCAGCCTGGTAACCGGCACCGCTACTGAGGCGCCGGTGACGGTCGACGGACGGCGGATTCGCCGAGGATCCGGTGGCGAAATCGTCTTCGGGCTGGGACGCGATCAGCAGGAAGTCCGGGTATGCATGGGCTCAGGTGCCGCGCAGGCCTGCCAGAGCCATGCGGTGGAAAGCGGCCAGTGGCGAATCGAGCGGGTCGATGGACTGCCGCCCAAGACCGTTACTCCCGACCCTGCCACCGCCGCGCGTATCGCCGAGGAGGCAGCCTTGGTCGTGGAAGCACGCAAGCAGGATTCGCCGGGTCAGGCCTTCCTGGGACCCTGGCAGCAGCCCGCGAGCGGCCGTATCAGCGGGGTTTACGGCAGCCAGCGCATCCTCAATGGCGTCCCCGGCTCCACTCACCTGGGCCTCGACATCGCGGCCCCCAAGGGCGATCCGGTGCTGGCTGCGGCGGATGGAACGGTCAGTCTGGTCCATCAGGACATGGTCCTGTCCGGCAAGACCGTCCTGATCGACCACGGCCACGGGGTCAGCACGGTCTACATCCACATGAGCCAGATTCAGGTCGAGCTGGGGCAAAGGGTCAAGGCCGGACAGCGCATCGGCAGCATCGGCGCCAGCGGACGCGCATCCGGCCCCCATTTGCACTGGGGCCTGAACTGGTTCGATGTGAAGCTGGATCCGCAGCAGCTGCCGCTGTCTGACCCGCCCCGACAGTAGACCGCTGCGTCCGGGGATGAGCGCTCGGGGAGTGAGGGCCCAGGGAAAATGGCTCAGGGCTCAGGAAAGCGTCGTTCACATGAGCGCCGTGCCGCGCAGGCCCAGGGTCCAGGGTCCAGGGTCCAGGAAAGCGTGGTTCACCTGAGCGGCAACGCCTAGCCTGTTCTGGTAGGAGCGTTGGGGCTCGGGGCCCAGGAAAGCGTGCCTCGACTGTCCTCGTTGGAGTGTGCTAGTACGCGATCCGCCGTTCAGGCCCACCGCAGCCCCCCGCCTATCGCTAGCGAGCTCGCTTCTGCCAATGCAGGTCCGCGGGGACTCAGTGCCGAAGACCGTGGACAGCGCGGCCCTCGCGAACCTCGGCTTTCACGGCGCCAGACCAGCCAAATACCGAAACCCCTCGCATTCCGCCTATTCCCAGTG
>JAGRJL010000256.1:0-1681 GCA_020442775.1 Lysobacterales bacterium
CAGGGCATCCGTCCGCGTCGCTGGTGGGAGGCGGAGCGGGCCAAACACGCGGTTGGCTGGTCAATCGCGCTGTGTCTGAGCCTGTTGCTGATCCTGCTCGGGCTGCTCTACTTCCTTCGCGAGTAGCCGCCGCGCGTCGACCGCCGTCGATCCAGCCGAATCGCGCAGGACCGATGGGCGAATTGCACGACGCGGCCCCTGCCGTCGTGCAGCCTGCCTTTGAGCGAACCCTGGCAGGACTCTGCCCGGGCTGCGCGAGCCGCTCGCAAGCCAGCGCTGGCGCGCTTCCCCGCGATCTGACAAAGGCTGGCATGGGCCTTGCTGCAGTCAGGGCAGGCGCCGCTCTGCGAAGAGCGCGCAAATCGATGCGGGAGATCCCGCCCTGTCAAACTGGAGGAGTTCATGAATCAGGCAAAGACCCAAACCAGTCCCGAACCTACCCCGATTGATCAGACTCGCAAGCATCTGCGCGCCGCCGCGCAGCATGCGGGGGAAGCGGTCAAGAGCGCCACGGACGCCGCGCGCGAGGAACTGAGCAGCGGCAGCGAAAAGGTCAAGGCGGAACTCTCGGGCGCCGGAGAGGCCACCACTGAGGCCGCCCGCCAGGCACGCGCTTCCGCCGAGCAGCAGCTGCAGCAGGCACTGCAGCAGGGCAAGGCGCAGGCTGCCAAGGTGGAGGAGCTGATTCGCAGCCATCCGCTGGCCGCCTTCGGTGTGGCGCTGGGTAGCGGCTATCTGCTGGCCCGTTTGCTGCGTCGCTAATTCACTCAAGCGGAGGATCAGGCAGCCATGCCCCAGCCAGATACGGTCGTCGCGGTCGACTTTGGCGACCGCCAGCATGGTCCCGGCGCCAGCGCGGAACAGCGGTCCGACGCGCCGGGAATCAGCAGTATCGGCCACACCGCCGCGTCGCTCTACCGCCTGCTGCTGACTGATTTGAAGCTCAGCGCCGGCGGGCTGGGCTATGCGCTGTTCTATGCCGCCCTGTCGATCCTGGCGCTGGCCTTCGCCGGCCTGTTTGGGTCGGGCCTGCTGGTGGTGGCGCTGCTGGCCCAGGGCTGGTCCTGGGTCAGCGCGCTGGCAACCGCGACCGGGTTCGCCGGATTGGCCGCGCTGATCTGCTGGCGATTGAGCCGACGGGCGCTGCGCAGCACCGGGATGGTGGCCAGCCAGCGCCAGCTCAACGCGCTGATCGCCGGGCTGGAGGATTCGCTTGACCAGTCGCCGAGCGAGGAGAACTGAAAATGGGTCTGGCCAAACTTCGTGCGCAGGTTCGCGCGGCCGAACGGGATCTAGTGCACCATCGGCACCAGACGGGTGAGTTCGTGGAGCAGACCAGCCAGCAGGTGCGGCGCTGGTTCGGGCCCTGGTCCCTGGTCGGTGCCGGCTCGATCGTCGGCGCGTGGCTGGGCTGGGGTCGTGGCAGCGGCTCCAATGACGCATTCTCCGAGGAGGACCGCTCAACGGAAGGGTCCGCAGCGGCGCCCAGGCGAACGGCAGGCATCCAGTTTTCGCAGGCGATCGCCCAGGCCACCCAGGTGATTCAGCTGATGACGCTGGCGGCGCCGTTGATCGCACAGCTGACCGCTGTCGGCGATCATGGGGACGCTGCGCCGGAGCGAGCGGAATCTCATTCACCCGGTGGCGCCGCCGGCTACTAGTGTGGTGTCCCCAAATTACC
>JAGRJL010000256.1:1725-5347 GCA_020442775.1 Lysobacterales bacterium
CGCAGCCATAGGCAAAGCTATGCCTCGCTCCTCGCGCCTAGTCTCAGACCAAAATCCATCTGAACCAAGTTCAACCTAATTTGGGGACACCACACTAGTCGACCGAGGCGATGGTCGTTGCGATCAGCGCGCCTTCGCAGCGACAACTGAACTGCCGACATGGCGGACTAATCCCTCGGCGCCTTCCAGCGCAGCTCGTAAAGTTCCGGAAGGCGGTCCTTCATGATCGTCACGGTGCCGTGTTCGTGCAGCTTGTGCAGCAGATCCAGATTCACTTCCGCTACCAGCAGCGCTTCGCTGTTGGCGGCCGTTTCGCTGATGATGGAATCGCCTGGGAAGGCGAAATCCGATGGGGTAAACACCGCCGATTGCGCGTAGTGAGTGTCACTGGCCTGCACCTTGGGCAGATTGCCTACCGCGCCGGCAATCGCCACATAGCACTCGTTCTCAATGGCCCGCGCGCGGGTGCACAGGCGCACTCGCTGGTAGCCGTTCTGCATCTCGGTCAGGAATGGCACGAAAAGCATCTTCATACCCTGCTCGGCGAGCAGTCGGCTGAGTTCGGGGAACTCGCTGTCGTAGCAGATCAGGATGCCGATCTTGCCGCAGTCGGTGTCCAGTGCCCGCAGTTCGGTGCCGCCCTTCATGCCCCACCAGCGTCGTTCGCCGGGGGTGATGTGGATCTTGCGCTGCTCGCCGCGGCTGCCGTCCCGGCGCAGCAGATAGGCGACGTTGTAAAGATCCCCGTCCTCCAGCAGCGGCAGACTGCCGGAAATGATGTTGATGTTGTAGTTGACCGCCAGTTCACTCAGGCGATCACAGATCGCCGGGGTGTATTCGGCCAGGCGACGGATCGCATCGGCCGGGGTGGCCGCGCCGAACTGGGCCATCATGCCCATGTGGAACAGCTCCGGGAACAGCACGAAGTCGGCGCGCACCGCGCCCATCGCATCGACATAGAACTCGGTCTGCTGCAGCAGCGAATCCAGTGAGCTGATCGGCCGCATCTGCCACTGCACCAGGCCGATTCGCACCAGCGCATTGTGGCGCTTGAGCAGATTCGGACTCTCCTGGTAGTAGATGTTGTTCCATTCCACCAGGGTGGCCAGATCTTCCGGCTGGTCGTCGAAGCGCCGGTAGTCGCTGAGCAGCTTGCGCACATGGAATCCGTTGCCGAGCTGGAAGCTGAGCACCGGGTCATACAGATCCTTGCTGGCGACCTTTTCGATGTAGTCCTTGGGCGACAGCTTCTCACGGTGCTCGGAGTAGCCCGGAATGCGCCCGCCGCAGATGATCGCGCGCAGGCCGAGGTTCTCGCACAGCGCCTTGCGCGCCTCGTAGAGCCGCCGGGCCAGGCGCATGTCGCGATACTCGGGGTCGACCATGATGTCGAGCCCATAGAGCACGTCGCCCTGGCGGTCGTGATTGCTGAATCGACGCTGGTCGGTGATTTCGGCAAAGCTGTGGGCGTCGCCGAACTGCGCGTAGCTGACGATCATGCTGAGCGCGAAGGCCACCGGCCGGTCGCCCACCGTGACGCAAAGCTGACCTTCGGGAAACAGGTCGACCAGCTTGCCGATCTGCTGACGGGCCCACACCTTTGCGCCTACCCGGTCGTAGGCGGCAGTGGACACTGCGTTGAGCGCATCGTAGTCATCGGGGTGCAGATTTCTTACCGCAATGATGTCTTCGGTCATCGTCTCTCCTGGTGCTCAGGGGGCGACCAGCATGGTCTGGTTGGTTTCAGTATAGAGCGGTCGATGTGAGTCCCCGGTCCCCGGATGGCGACCGCCGGCGACCCGGCGTTGAGCCAAAAATTGTCATTCCAACAGCGCAGGCGGGGTTTGGTCCCAGGGTTCGGGGCACTCCTCCCGGCGCCCAAAAATGGCTTCGAATCTGCGGCTAAGCTGGCCCGAAATCGACCACCAGGAGAGCCTTTCGATGTCCATTCATCTTCGCGCCAAACGCGCCGCCGTGATCCCGTTGCTGACCCTGGCCGCCACCTTCGCAGCGGCGCCTGGGCATGCCGAGATCTTTGACGTTTCAGTCCGCAGCAACGTCTTCATTCCCAACAACATCACCATCCGGGCCGGCGATTCGCTGCGCTTCAGGAACCAGGGCGGCGGCTTCCATGATGTGGTGGCCGATGACGGCAGCTGGGGTCTGGCCCTGCCTTCAGCGGCCAACTGGGTCCTCACCCATCGCTTCGATGACGTGGGTACCGAGTTCGCGCACTGCTCGGTACACAGTCAGGCCGGACGGCCGATCGCCACCAACATGAATATCCAGATCAATATCGAGCCGGCAGTGGTCGAACCGCCGCCGAGTTTCGCGATCAATCAGGGTATCTCCGGGGCCTGGTTCAATCCGGCGACCAGCGGGCAGGGCATCCTGTTCGACGTCGAGCCCAACACCAGCTTCATCTTCGGCGCGATCTTCACCTATGAGACCGCAGCGGCGGCCAAGCTGGGATCGCCTGACCATCGCTGGCTGACGGTGCAGGGCAACTACAGCGGCAATAGCGCGCAGCTGCCCATATTCCTCACCAGCGGTGGCGTTTTTGATCAGCCGGTGGCGACCACCACTGCGCCCATCGGGACCGCCACGGTGAGCTTCACCAGCTGCACCGAAGGCAGCATTGCCTATGTGCTCAACGATCCGCCGCTGAGCGGCACCATCCCGCTGCAGCGGGTGATCGCCGGCACTGAAGCGCTGTGCAGCCAGCTGGCAACCCCTGGTGCCAGCAGCGACTGACGACGCTCACGCGACGGCTGCTCGCGGCCGTCGCGTCCGCCTGGGGATTGGTCTGGAGTGAGCAGTGGTGAAGACATTGATGTTGCACATAGTCAATTATCGGTAATTAAATGAAAACCAGACCAATTCCTGCGCACCCGAAAGTGCCCCCGATTTTCCAGCGTTCACTCCCCCTAGTCTCCGTCGCCGGGGACCTACGGAGGAGACCAATGAACCCACTGGCAAAATTATCAATCAGCCCAATCGCGGCATCAGTTCTTGCGGCAGTTCTTGTGGCTGGACCAATCTCCAGCGCAACCGCAGCGGAGATCAGCGTCGGCGTTCGCAGCAATGCGTTCTCGCCCAACGAGGTGACGATTGAAGCGGGCGACACCATTCGCTTTTTCAATCAGGGCGGCTTGCACGACGTCGTGGCCGACGACGGCACCTGGCGGTTGCCGATTCCCTCGGCCAACCCTTGGGTATTCAGGCATCGCTTCGACAATGTGGGCACCGAGTTTGCCCATTGCTCGGTGCACAGTCAGCCGGGCCGGCCCATCGCCAACAACATGAACATCAAGATCAACATCATTGAGGGCACCCCGCCACCGAGTTTCGCGATCAACCAGGGTATCTCCGGGGCCTGGTTCAATCCGGCCACCAGCGGGCAGGGCATCCTGTTCGACGTTGAACCCAATACCAGCTTCATCTTCGGCGCGATCTTCACCTACGAAACCGCCGCCGCAGCCAAGCTGGGCTCACCCGATCATCGCTGGCTGACGGTGCAGGGCAACTACACCGGAAATACGGCGGAGCTACCGATCTTCCTGACCAGCGGCGGGGTCTTCGATCAGCCGGTGGCGACCACCACTGCGCCCATCGGGACCGC
>JAGRJL010000257.1 GCA_020442775.1 Lysobacterales bacterium
ATCTGGACGGCAGCCGCATCGCCTACGTGGGTCAATCGCTGGGCGGCATCATCGGCGGCGTGTTCATGGCGGTAGAGCCGAACGTCAACGTGGGTCTGCTGAATGTCCCCGGCGGCGGTATCGCCAAGCTGCTCGACGGTTCGCCGACCTTCGGTCCGCGGATCCGCGCCGGTTTGGCCGCGGCTGGCCTACAGGCCGGAACGCCTGACTACGAGAACTTCCTGCTGGTGGTGCAGACCGTGGTCGATTCGGCTGACCCGATCAACTATGCACGCTCGCTGGTCGCTACCGATCGCGTGTTGCTCCACGAAGTGATTGGCGACCAGGTGGTTCCGAATGCTGTGGCGACCGGACCGCTGAGCGGGACCGAGCCGTACATCCGGACCCTGGGCCTGACCCAGCTCACCGGGCCCACCCAGGATGCGAACGGCATTCGCGGATTTGTTCGCTTCACTGCGGGCGACCACGGCACCCTGCTCAGCCCCGCGGCCTCACCCGCCGCGACGGTGGAAATGCAGACCCAGATGGCGAGCATGATCGTCAGCGGCGGCACCGCCGTGTCGATTGTGGATACGTCCGTCATCCAAACCCAGTGAACCGGCCCGACGCGGATAAGGATTTAGCAATATGAAGACCAACAGTAACCATGTTGTCCCGCGCCGGTCGAAGGCACGTCGGCGTGTGCTGGCGGGGGCGGTCAGCGCCGCCCTGTTCGGACTGACCGCCGGCGGGACGGCCTCTGCCTTCGAAATCAGCAGCGGCGAGTTCACTGCCAATCTGGACACCACCGTCAGCTACGGCGTGTCCAAGCGTGTCGAAGACCGCGACCCCGACCTGATCGGCAAGGCCAATATCAATCCTCTGACCTTCACGCTGAACAATGCGGGCCAGCGCGCCCAGCTGGGTCGGTTTTCGGTCAACGGCGACGATGGCAACCTCAACTACGATGATGGCGATCTGTTCTCCAACGCCATCAAGTTCAACAGCGAGTTCTCCTGGCAGTACGGCGCCAACTGGGGCGGTCTGATCCGCGTCCTCGGCTTCTACGACTTCGAGAACGAAGGTCGCGACGAACTGAGCGATCTGGCCAAGGACAAGGTCGGCAGTGACTTCCAGCTGCTGGATTTCTTCGTCTATCACAACTTCGAGTTTGGCGAAGCCAATTCGGGTTCCGTCCGTCTGGGTCGCCAAGTGGTGAGCTGGGGTGAAAGCACCTTCATCCAGCAGGGCATCAACGTCATCAATCCGGTCGACGTCTCCAAGCTGCGTATTGCGGGTGCAGAGCTGAAGGAAGCTTTCCTGCCGATCGACATGATCTGGGGCAGCCTCTCATTTGGCGAGAACTGGTCGGTCGAAGCCCTCTACATGTTCGAGTTCGAGCAAATCGAGCCCGATCCGTCAGGAACCTACTTCAGCGACAACGATGTTGCGGCGCTGGGTGGCCAGTTCGTGATGCTGGGCTTCGGTACCGTCAACGAGCCGGTGAGCCTGGCCGGCTGTGCGTCGCCCAGCAGCGCACTCGAGGCAACCTCCTGCAGCGTCGCCGTGCCGCGCTTGCCCGATCGCTATGCGGATGATGACGGCCAGTACGGAATTGCGGTTCGGTACTTCTCGCCGGAACTCAACAATACCGAGTTCGGCTTCTATTTCCTGAACTACCACAGCCGGGTGCCGCTGCTGAGTGTCGTCTCGGTCACCAACTCCAACGCCAATTCGTCCCGCTACTTTGCCGAGTACCCGGAAGACATCCGTCTTTATGGCCTCAGCTTCAACACTTCACTGGATGCCATCGGTCTGGCGATCCAGGGCGAGTTGAGCTACCGCGACAACGTGCCGCTGCAGATCGACGATGTCGAACTGCTGTTCACCGCGCTCAGCCCGCTGAACGCGCTGATCGGTGCGCCGGGCAACCGATTTATCAGCCAGTTGGGAACGGTCGGGCCAAATCAGGAAGTGCGTGGCTGGGATCGTCACGAAGTGAGCCAGCTGCAATTTACCTTCACCAAGGTGTTCGGACCGGGCAACTTCCTGGCAGCCGAGCAGATCGCGGCGATCGCGGAAGTGGGCGCTACCAAGGTTTGGGATCTGCCTGATCCCTCCAATCTGCGCTACAACGGACCGGGTACCGATACCGGTGGTGGTCCTGACGCGCTCACCGGTGCGTTGCGCAATCCCGAAACCCTCACCGATGGCTTCGCGACCTCGTTCTCCTGGGGCTATCGAATGGCGATGCGGGCAGATTACAGCAACGCCTTCGGCACGCCATTCACGCTGTCTCCGCGCATCGCGTTCAATCATGACGTCAGCGGCACCACGCCGGGACCGGGCGGAAACTTCATTGAGGACCGCAAGTCGGTCACGGTGGGCGTGCTGGCCAACTATCTCAATAGCTGGACCGCGGACTTGAGCTACACCACGTTCTTTGGTGCCGGAATCTTCAACACGATCAGCGATCGCGATTTCGTGTCGTTCACGGCGAAGTACTCGTTCTGACACATTGCTCACGAAGGGGATAACCTTATGATCAGAGCCAAAAGCTCATTGCTGGCAGCACTGCTGCTCTGCGGCCCAATTGCAATGGCGGGTGTCAGCCAGCAGGAAGCCAATCGTCTCGGTAACGACCTGACTCCGGTCGGTGGTGAGAAGGCGGGCAACAAGGACGGGACCATCCCGGCCTGGAACGGCGGCATAACGCGCCCGCCGTCCAACTACAAGCTGGGTGACCATCACCCGGACCCAACCACCAACAAGGCGCCCAAGTTCACCATCACCTCGGCGAACTTCGGCGACTACCGGGCCAACCTGTCGGCCGGTCAGATTGCGATGTTCGAGAAGTACGACACCTACCAGATGCCGGTGTATGCCACCGAGCGGACGGCGTCGTTCTCCCAGCGCATCTACGAGATGACCAAGAAGAACGCGGTCACCGGCAAGATGGTCGGTGATGGTGATGGTGTGACCGACGTGGCCGAGGGCATCCCCTTCCCGATTCCGAAGGCGGGAACAGAAGTCATCTGGAACCACAAGATGAAGTACAAGGGCGTCTCGGTCAGCCGCTACGCCAACCAGGTTGCCCCCACCGCATCCGGTCGCTACACCACCATCCGTCTGCACGAGGAGCTCTTGGGGTTGTACTGGAAGCAGGGCAACACGATTGCCGACATCAACAACATCCTGACTTATTTCTACGAAGAGGTGCTGTCACCGGCGCGTCTGGCCGGATCAGTTTTGCTGGTCCATGAAACCCTGAATCAGGTTGACCAGGACCGTCAGGCTTGGGTCTATAACCCCGGTCAACGTCGCGTGCGGAAAGCGCCCAACGTCGCCTACGACAATCCCGGCACCGCGTCTGACGGTCTGCGCACCAACGACATGACCGACATGTTCAACGGCGCTCTGGACCGCTTCGAGTGGAAGCTGGAAGGCAAGCGTGAGATGTATGTGCCTTACAACTCCTATAAGGTCCACGCCAAGGGCGTGCCGATCGCCGACCTGGTGCAGCGTGGGCATCTCAATCCGGACTACATGCGCTATGAATTGCATCGCGTCTGGGTGGTGGAAGCGACCCTCCGTGATGGTTTCCGCCACATCAACTCCCGTCGCACCTTCTACGTCGACGAGGACAGCTGGCAGATTCTGATGATCGATCACTACGACCGCGCCGGAAACATGTGGCGCTTCTCCGAAGCACCGTCGATCAACTACTACGAAGTGCCGGTGTTCTGGTCCACCCTCGAGTGCCACTACGACCTGAAGAGTGGTCGCTACATCGTCGGTGGTATTGATAACGAGGAGCAGATGTACGACTTCTCATTCCAGACGTCTCCGGAGAACTTCTCTCCACAGGCGCTGCGCACTCGCGGCACGCGCTAGGCAAGATCGCCGCGTCGGGTTCTCCCGGCGCGGCAACCTCCTCAGGTCCAGACCCGTCTCCCAACCGCAGGAATACTGCGGCACTGTAGGCAATGGCTGGATCAGCATCCAGTGACAGATGAATGCGCTGAGGCGGAATCAACGCGGCGCATCGCCGCTGTGCTACAGGATGTCGTACCCTAACTACGGTTGGGGAAAACCACGGGGGGTTCAATGAGAGCAGCGCTACGTCCATCCGCCATCGTCGCGGCGTTTTGTTGGCTGGGCATGAGCCCGGATGCGCAGGCTGTCGACTTCCTCGATGCGCCCGCAGTCATCGCACCGTTGGCTGCCCAATCCCTGATCCTCGATATCGGTGCGTCCAACGACCGCGCCATCGCAGTCGGTGATCGAGGCCACATCCTGGTTTCGGAGTCCCGCTCGGACTGGCGTCAGGTGGAAGTGCCCACTCGAGTGATGCTGACCGCCGTCTCGGCGGTTGGCAACGACGTTTGGGCAGTCGGCCACGATCTGGTGATTCTGCACTCGGGTGACGGCGGACTGACCTGGGAGCTGCAGTACTCCTTCAAGGGTAGCGACGGGCCGTTGCTTGACGTGCTGTTCCTTGATTCGCAGCGCGGAATCGCGATTGGTGCCTATGGCTCCTATCTTTCTACCGAAGATGGGGGGCAGACCTGGGTTGACGGGCTGATCAGTGAGCGCACCCGCAAGAGCGCGGCGCCCGCTGACGACGACAGCGAAGACGAATTGGCCAGCGATGGATTGGCCAGTACCGACATGGGTGATGACGTGGGCGACCCCCACCTCAACGCCATTGCCAGAAGTCCCGACGGGCTGCTGATCGTAGCCGAGGCAGGTTCGGCATTCCGCTCGACAGACGACGGCGCCAGTTGGGAGCGACTGGAAATGCCCTACGGCGGATCAATGTTCGGCGCGCTGGCGCTCGACAACGGCTCCATCCTTACCTTTGGTCTGCGCGGCAATGTCTATCGCACCGCGGACCTGGGCCAGACCTGGACATCCATGGATAGTGGCACCAGCGCCAGTCTGTTCGGTGGCGTGGCCCTTTCCGGTGGAAGAGCAGTCATGGTCGGAGCAGGCGGCGCGGTCGTACTGGCACCGGCAGGCAGCAATACCCTCAAGCTACTGAGCTATCCCGATGGCGGCGTGATGAGCGCGGTCGCCGCGGTCAGCGATGTGCAGTTTGTAGTAGGCGGCGAAAACGGCATCGGCACCTACAGCCCCAACTAAGAAAACCATCATTCGGGAGACGATAGACCATGGCAGGAATTGGATCTGGACCGAGCGACGGTTTTCCGCGACTGGAGCGCTTGATCTTCGGGAACCGGGGCGCTGTGCTGGTGCTCTTTGCCCTGATCACGGTTGGTTTTGCGCTGGCGGCGAGTCAGTTGCGGATCGATGCGGGTTTCCGCAAGCAGCTTCCGCTGCAGCACGAATACATGCAGACATTCGTGCAGTACGAGGCAGAGTTCGGCGGCGCCAATCGGGTATTCGTGGCGCTGATCGACACCAGCGGCGACATGTTCAACAAGGAATTCTTCACCGCGTTGGAAGCCGCGACCGATGACGTCAGGTTGATCGCCGAGGTCGACCCCGCGCGAGTGCGCTCCATCTTTACGCCCAACACCCGGTTTGTGGAGATCGTGGAGGGTGGATTCGCCGGCGGCAACGTGATCCCGGCGGATTTCTCCACTACCGCCGAGGGATTTGACCCAACCCAGGAAGATTTCGACAAGATCCGCTCGAATATCG
>JAGRJL010000258.1 GCA_020442775.1 Lysobacterales bacterium
TTGCCATCGATACGCGGATCGGACTGCAGCAGGCTGAGCCCGGCGAGCAGGTCGCGAGCCAGTTGGTCAAAGGCGTGGGTGCGCTCGCCGCCGGAGCGTCCGGTGCCGCGCTTGTCGAACAGCAGGGTGGCGACCCCGGCCTGAATCAGCACCGCGGGTTCAAAGTAGTAATCGGTCGCCGCCTCGCTGCCGGAGCCGTGCGCCACCACCATCGCCGCGACGGGCTCATTTGATTGCGGCAGCACCAGCTGCCCGTAGAAGCGCACGCCATCGCTTTCGAACCAGACCTCTTCCAGGGTATGCGGCAGCGGGGTGAGCCGGGCGTCGGCGAAGTGGATCAGGTTCTCGCCGAAGGTGGGGATCGGCGCGTCGGCGGGTCGCGACACCCGCGCACCGTTCTCAATCCAGTAGCGGAAGGAAGCGCCGTCCGCAAAGCGGGTGATCCGGAGGATTCCGTCCTTGCCGGGAATCACCGAATAGACCTGACCGCCGGGGTCGCGCCAGATCCGCTGCAGATAGGGCGCCTCGGGGAAGGGCAAAGGGTTTGCTGCATGGCCGACCAGCGGCAGCAGCAGGATGAACAGGAACGCTCGCAACATGATGGTCTCCACTTTGAATCGGGGAGTGCAGCTTGCGCAGCGGCGGTCGGCATGGCCTGTCGATTTCGCACAAAGGCTGGTCGATTGCGAAATCAACCGGCTTTGCGCGGCAATTGACCGATGCCGACTGCCGAATTGCGCAGCCAGGGCTATGCTCGTCGCACCAAATGTGGGGAGACGGCGATGAGCAGATGGACCTGGTTGGTGGCAACGCTGCTCGCAACGGGGGCGATCGCCCAGCCGCTGCCGATGGATCCGGCGACCCTGGAAGCCATCGCGACCGAGACCTCAGGCGAAGCCGCCAAGCGCAATCTGGACCGGATCACTCTGGAACACCGCACTCGCGCCAGCAGCCAGTTCCGCGCCGCCGCCGAACACGTTCGCGATCAGCTGCGCCGCTATGGCTTTGCCAACGCGCGCATCATCGAGTACCCGGCAGACGGCCAGACCCTCTACGGCACCCAGAAGTCGCGCCCAGCCTGGGAAGTGGAATCGGCCCAGCTGTGGGAGGTCGACGAGCAGGGAACCCGGCTTCGACGGCTGGCCGACTGGGATTCGGTGCCGCTATCGCTGGCCCAGGACAGTGTCTCCGGCAGCGCCCGCACGACGCTGGTGGACGTCGGCAACGGCACCAGCGCTGCCGACTATGAGGGCAAGCAGATTCGCGGTCGGCTGGTGCTCACCGAAAGCCAGCCCGAGGCAGTGGTGGCGCTGGCGGTCGGTCAGTACGGGGCGGCCGGGATCGTCTCCTACGCGCCCAATCAGCGCAGCGCCTGGTGGAAGGAGGACGCTTCGCTGGTGCGCTGGGGCCACCTGCCCAGCTTCCCGGCAGCGGGCGAGGAGAGCTTCGCCTTCATGATCTCGCTGGGCGAGGCCCGCTCGCTGCAGCAGCGGATGGTGGCCGGCGAAGCCATCCACCTGGATGCGCAGGTATCGGCGACTCGAAGCGAGGGCGTCTACAGCCTGGTGGAGGCGGTGATTGAGGGCAGTGATCCCGCCCTCAAGGCCGAGCAGATCGTGCTCACCTGTCATCTGGATCATCCGCGCCCGGGGGCCAACGACAACGCCTCGGGCTGCGTCGGCATTCTGGAAAGCGCGCGCACCCTTAGGCGGCTGATCAGCGAGCAGCGGATCCCGACGCCACGTCGCAGCATCCGTTTCGTCTTCCCCGCCGAGATCGAGGGCAGCCTGATCTACCTCAACGCCGACCCCGAGCTGGCCGCGCGGATCAAGGCCAATCTGCACATGGACATGGTCGGCGGCAATGCCGAGACCAAGGCGGTGTTTCGCCTTTCTACCGGTCCCTACAGCCTGCCGACCTTCATCGGCGATCTCGGTCACGCCATCGTGCAGTCGCTCAACCAGCACAGCCTGGACTATGCCGGCAGCGGCAACCCGGATCCGCTGGCGCTGATCGCCCCGGAGGGTGAGAAATCACCGATGCAAGCCGAGCTCGAGGGCCTCTCAATGGGCAGCGACCATGACGTCTATCGCGAGGGCTCGTGGCGCATACCGGGGCTTTATCTGCACGACTGGCCGGATCGCTACATCCACACCGATGGCGACCGCGCCGCCAACATCGACCCGACCAAGCTCAAGCGCGCCGCCTTCATCGGCGCGATCGCCGCGCTCTATCTGGCCGATTTGAGCGAGGGCGACCTGCCCGCGCTGCTGTCGCTGCTGGAACAGGGCAGCCTGCGCCGCGCCAGCGAACTGGTTGCCCAGCGGCGCAATCGCCCCGCGCCGGATGCGGCGGCGATCACCCGGGTTCATTGGGCTCACGAGAAGGAGATCCTGCACAGCATCAATCGCTTCGTCACGCTGGATGCCGCAACCGAAGCGGCCGCAATCGGGCGCATTGATCAGCTGGCCGCGCAGCTCGGCGGAATCGAGCCGCGCCCCGCGCCCCCGGCGGCACTGGCGGTGGTGTACGCACGCAACCCTGCGGTACGCGGAACCATGAACGGATTCGGCTACAGCTATCTGCAGGATCGGCTGGGTGCGGAACGCCACGCCCAACTCTCGCTGCAGGGTGCACAAGCATACGAAGCGCTCAATCTGGTCGATGGCCGACGCACGGCGGCGGAAATCGGCGAGTGGCTGCTCGCCGCCTTCGGTGAGAGCGACCCCGCGCAGGTGCTGAGTTACCTGCAGGCGCTGGCGAGCGTCGGCGTCATCGAGCCGGTGGCGCCCGATCCGCAAATGGAGGCCAACCATGAGTGACCGCGACAAGATCAGCTGCCGCACCCCCAGCGGCGGCAAGCCCACCGCGATCCCGAGCTGGAAGTACGAGGCGGTGCGCGAAGTCATTGTGCAACTGCTCGGCGACGCCGGCTCCGAGGGCTTTGCGTTCAAGGACTTGCCCGACGCGGTGTCGGCGCTGCTGGCGCCGGAACTGAAAGAGAAGCTGGGGTCGATCGCCTGGCACCTCACCACGGTGAAGCTGGAGATGGAGGTTGCCGGCGAGCTCAGCCGGGTCCCGGGCGCCAGTCCGCAGCGACTGCGGCTGACCGCCCAGCGGCCCTGATCTACCCATTCCATGGCGACCACCGTCCGCATGCAGCTGGAGCTAGCGACCTCCCCCGCCTGGACCGAAGCGGTGCTTGCCGATTTCGACCGCTTCCTGATCGATCATGCGGCCGCGGAGAAAAAGGCCTCCAGCATGGCCATGAACATGGTCGCGCACTATCCCGACCGGCCCGCGCTGGTCAGCGCGATGATCGATCTGGCGCTGGAGGAACTGACTCACTTTCGCGCGGTTGCGCGGTTGATCGCCGCGCGCGGGCTGCAGCTGGGCGGCGATGAGAAGGACCCTTACGTCAATCAGTTCCGTCGCCAGATTCGCCACGGCCGCGAGCGCTATCTGCTCGATCAGCTGCTGGTGGGCGGGATCATCGAAGCCCGCGGCGCCGAACGCTTTGGCCTGATCGCCGATGCGCTGCCGGCCGGTGATCTGAAGCGCTTCTATCGCTCGATTACCCGCTCAGAGCGCAATCATCAGGACCTGTTCGTTGAGCTGGCCTGTCAGGTCTGCGACGAAGCCGTCGTGGAATCGAGACTCGGGCAGCTGCTGGCGGCGGAAGCGGCAATCGTCGCCGATCTGCCGATTCGCGCCGCGCTGCATTGACCCTCCGCCGGAACCGGCCGCGGCGCTATTCCCCGCCAGCCTCGATCTCGATGATCAGATGGATCTCGTCACCGACGATGGGCAGCAGCTGGGTCAGCCCGAACTCGGATCGCTGCACCACGCCGCTGGCGGAAAAGCCCACCCGCGGCTTCTTGCTGAACGGATGCGGCCCCTGCTGATTGAGCACCAGATCCAGCACCACCGGCTTGGTCACGCCGCGCACGGTCAAGTCACCGTGCAGCTTGCCGGTGGTCTCGGACAGCTTCTCAACCCGGGTGGAAACGAACTGCATCTCGGCATGTTCGGCCAGATTGAAGTAGCCCGGCGCGCGCAGGTGCTCATTCCAGGTCGCATCGCCCATCTCCAGTGAATCCACCGGAATGGTCACCTTGACCTGGGACTGGCTCCAGTCGGCGCTGTCGAAATCGAAGCTGCCGGAAAAATCGGTGAACTCACCATAGCTCCACGAAAAGCCCAGGTGCTTGGCCTTGAACAGAATCTTCGAATGTACGGTGTCGAAGGTGTAGGGAGAGGTCTCGGCGTGGGCAGCGCCGGCAAACAGACCCAGGGTGAGGGTGAGGGCAATTGGCAGCTTCATGACACAACTCTGCAAGGTGGAGGGAGGCGCAATCGTAGTCCCGGCAATCGTGAGCGAGTAGTGACGGTTGTAATCGGCCGCCCTGATCGCAATCGGTCGCGATGTAACGAAGCTATGCGCAAGCGGTGGTTTCGTTGCATCCGGGCGAGGTCGGAGTAGGGTGGGTGGAGGGGATGGCTGGCGGCTCAACCGCCGACGGCCAACACCAGATGGCCGGACCAATGGCGGGTCCGTCCCGGCGCCGGTAGCGCGGCTCCCCGACGCAAACCACCTCTCGCCATCCGCTTCGGTCATCTGGGCATTCGAGCCCGGAGGAATGACGGTGAAGACCGGATTGATTGGCCTGCTGTTTGTTGTCTGGAACGGCATGCTGTGCGCAGCGAATCTCACCCAAACCCCGGACCCGGCCGCGGTGCTGACCGGCCAGACCGCACAGATCTTCGTTCAGCTAACCGCCGGTGACGGCACCCGCGCGGTCACCTACACGCTGGACTACGACAACGCGGTCTACTCAAACGCCTTCGCGCAGAATGAGCGTCGATGGGCGCTGGCTGGTCTTTGTCAGCCAGACGCTCCCCGCTGGCGCCAAGGGTGAAGCATTCGACCGGGTGCTGCTGCGCGATCGTGTCAGCGGGGAATTGCGCGAGGCCAGCGTCGACCAGCTGGGTATGCCGCTGACCCAATCCAGTGCCGACCCGGCGATCAGCGGCAACGGTCAGTCGGTGGCCTTCGTCGACGGTGAGGGCCAGATGCAGATCTACAGTGCCGGTCTGGGACGCACGCAAGGCTCAGTCAGCAGCGACCCCTTGGGCAATCCCGGTAACGGCCCCAGCGCGGCGCCGGCGCTGAACGCAGACGGCACAGTGGTGGTGTTCGAGTCCGCCGCGACCAACCTCGGCCCTGCCGACGGCAATGGCTCGATCCCCGATATCTATAGCCGGAACCTTTCCAGCGGGCAGATCCAGTTGCTCAGCCAGCGCCCTGAGGGCGGCCCGCTGGACGGCCCCAGCGAATCCCCGACGGTGAGCGCCGATGGCCGCGTAGTGGCCTTCCACAGCAGCGCCGCCAATATTTCGGCCGAGCCGGCAAAGGGCAGCGCAACGCAGGTCTGCGTGGCCACCGTGGACGCCGGGGGTTTGGGTCGCACCCGCGGATGCATCTCCAGCAACCCGCTCAGCGGGGTGCCGGGCAACGCTGACAGCCGGGACGCGGTGCTCAGCGCCGACGGCCGTCATCTGGCCTTCTCCTCCGAGGCCAGCAATCTGGTCGCTGACGATAACAACGGGGTCGCCGACATCTTCTGGGTAGAACTGGACGCCGAGGGCTCGCCGCTCGGCCTGGTGCGGATCAGCGTCGCGGCCGATGGCGGCCAGGCCGATGGACCCAGCAGCAGCCCCTCGATCTCCGCCGATGGTCGCTACGTGGCCTTTCAATCCGCCGCCGGCAATTTGGTCTCCGGTGACGACAACCAGGCGCTCGATGTTTTCGTCAAGGACGTTCGTGACGCCACCATTGTGCGCCTCGGTATCCCGGTTGATGCCCAGCCGGACGGTGACAACTTCCAGCCGGCGCTTTCAGCCGACGGCAGCACCTTGGCCTTCACCTCACTGGCCGGAAATCTGGGCGGTGGCGCTGACGGCTTTGCCGACGTCTATTCGCAATCCACTCCGGCTGCCCCATTGAATCTGAGCTACACCTGGTGGCAGCCCAGTGAGCCGGGCTGGGGCTACAACCTCAGCCACCAGGGCAATCTGCTCTACGGCACTTGGTACACCTATGCCGACGATGGCGCGGTGATGTTCCTCACCGTTGAGGCCACCCGCCAGGCGGATGGCAGCTTTGCCGGTCCGGTCTACCGGGTTGCCGGCACACCCTTTGACCTGATTGGCGGCGGTCCGGCCTTCACCGCGGTCACCGAGGTCGGCAGCGCCAGTTTGCGTCTGCTGGCCGGAGACCGGCTGCAGCTCGACTACCAGATCGGCGACACCAGCCAGCGCAAGCTGTTGCAGCGCTTCGTCTTCGATTCGGCGGCGCCGGTGTGCATAGGCTCACTCGGTGATCGCAGTCAGAGCGGCAACTTCTCCGACCTGTGGTGGAACCCGATCGAGGCCGGCTGGGGCCTGACCCTTTCGCACCAGGGCGATGTGATCTTCCTGCTCTGGTACACCTATGGCGAGGGTGGCCGGGATCAATGGGTCAGCGGCGCGATGCTGCTCCGCCAGCCTGACGGCAGCTTTGCGGGTGCACTCGAACGACCGGACTCCGGCACCCCGCTGGCACAGATCAGCGGACCCGCCACCGCCTTCCCGGTGCCGCAAGTCGGCAGCGCGACCTTGCGCTTTGTCGACGGCGAGAACGGCAGCTTCAGCTACACCCTGGACGGAGTCAGCCAGATCCGGCAGATCCAGCGTTTCGTCGCGGTCGCTCCGGGGGCGCTGCTGCCAGCGTGCGAGTGATCGCGACGGCTAGTGAGCTCGCACCACGTCCAGCAGATGTCGCTCTTCCTCGACATTGGGCACGGTCAGCCGGTGGCTGGCGGCCAGCCGCCAGCCGGAAGGTAGCTGCGCCAGCTCATCTTCGGGATAGCGTCCTTTCATCGCCAACAGGTGACCGTCGTCGCTGAGCAGATGACCGCCCAGCGCGAGCAGATCGGCCAGCGTGGCGCAGGCGCGCGCGGTGAGCAACGGCAGCGGTTGTGCAAGCTTGACCGCTTCGGCGCGCTCCTGACGAACCTCAATCCGGGCCAGACCGAGTTCGCGCGCGACCTGGCGCATGAAGCGGGCCTTCTTGCCGTTGCTTTCGATCAGCAGCACCGCTCGTTCGGGATCCCAGATCGCGATGATCAGACCGGGCAGACCGGCGCCGGCGCCGAGGTCGGCAATCGCCCCGGGCGGAAGGTGCGGCAGGATTGCCAGACAATCGAGCAGATGACGGTCCACCATCGCCAACGGTTCGCGTATGGCGGTGAGGTTGTAGACCCGGTTCCAGCGCGCGATCAGGTCCAGGTAGGCCAGCAGCTGGTCCACCCGTTGGTCGATGGGCAGCTGCAGCTGCTGCATGCCGCTGATCAAACGTTGCTTCAGGTCCACCGCTTGCGCAACCAGTTACTCCGTGGGGCACGATAGTACGATGTCCGCTGGCAGCCGCCGATAGCAGGCATGGGCCACCCGCTTGCGATGATGGGTGCTTCGCACAAGCTGGAATGCAGCGATTTCGCAAGCTGCGCATCGACTGCGGGGACGGATGCACGCAAGGTAAGTTGATTCCACCCGGAAGCCGTCGACCCATGTCCAGCGCCCGCCGCCAGTTTCTGCGCCAGCTCGCCGCCCTGAGCGTGTTGCCCTCGCTGCCGGCGCTCGCTGCCGGTGTGCCGCTGCAGCGACGCTACGGATCGACCGATCTGCGCCTGCCGGTGATCGGGCTCGGGACCTGGCAGCAGCTCGATCATGCGGCCGACTCTGCGGGCTACCGCGAGGCGCGCGGCGCGCTTTACGCCTTTCTCGACGGCGGCGGCCGGGTGATCGACAGCTCGCCGATGTATGGGCGTGCGGAGGCACGGCTGGGCGATGCGCTGGCCGACGTGCCCGCGCCGGAACGAGCCTTCGTCGCGACCAAGATCTGGACTCGGGGCGAAGCCGCGGGCCGGGCGCAGCTGGCGCACAGCCAGCGGCTGATCCGGCGCCCGCTGGATCTGGTCCAGGTGCACAATCTGCAGGATCTGGCGACCCACCTGAAGACGCTGCGCGCCGCGAAGGACGCAGGCACGGTGGGCAGCATCGGGGTGACCCACTATCTGGCCAGCGCCCACGCCGAGCTGGAGCGGGTGATCACCCGCGAGCGCCCG
Organism: Lysobacterales bacterium; assembly: GCA_020442775.1. Classification (GTDB taxonomy): domain Bacteria; phylum Pseudomonadota; class Gammaproteobacteria; order Xanthomonadales; family SZUA-5; genus SZUA-5. Next base: position 8,169 of record JAGRJL010000258.1, read on the forward strand.
GACGCGCTACAGATCAACTACTCGCTGGGCGAACCAGAAGCGGGCGATCGACTGCTGCGCGCGGCGGCGGAGCTGGGCATCGCGGTCCTGATCAATCGGCCTTTCGCCAGCGGTCAGCTGTTCGGCGCGGTGCGCGGTCGCGAGCTCCCGCCGGTCGCCGCGGAGCTGGGGTGCAGCTCCTGGGCGCAGCTGTTCCTCAAGTGGATCCTGGCCGATCAGGCGGTGACCTGCGTTCTGATCGGCACCAGCAATCCGGCCCATGTCGCCGACAATCTGGGCGCTGCCAGTGGGCCATTGCCCGACCGCGAACAGCGCGAGGCGATCAGGCAGGCCTGGCTCGGTGCGTCATAGCGGATCGGGGATCCCGATCTCGGCCGCTTCGAAGCAACCGCGAAGATAGCCCGGTGCGATCGGCCGGATTTCGGCGCAGATATTTTTCAAACTTAAGGTGTTGACTGAAGTAATTGACCTAAGTTATTCTGATTACAAGAAAAACAGGTCTGACGATTACCAGCCAGCGCAGGAAGCGCGATATAACGATGCCGACGCCTTCGGGCGTCACTCAGGGCGACCCGCCAGGTCGCCCTTTTCTTTTTTGGGCGAGCGTTTGGCGCCCAAACCTCGCCTGGGCCCGCTCCGCGATACCTTGATCGGCCGCTTCCGAAGTCGGCACCGCTCTGCTGCACGCAGCGGCATGCGGTAGTCTTGCCGAGCCTTGGGAGGGGAGCACATCGAATGTCGGTTCGTTCTGTTGCGCTGATCGTCGCGCCGCTGCTGGCGCTGCTGCTGACCGCGATCCTGGCGCAGTCCTTCCCCTGGCCGCTGGCAGTGACTGCCGGGGTGACCGTCTGGGTCGCCGGCTGGTGGGTGTTTGAGCCGCTGCCGGCGGCGGTCACTGCGCTGCTGCCGCTGGGCCTGTTTCCGCTGTTCGGCGTGCTCGACGGCAATCAGGTGGCGCAGGCCTATGGTCATCCGGTGATTTTGCTGCTGGCCGGCGGCTTCATGCTTTCGGCCGGGATCGAAGGCGCCGGCGCCCATCGTCGACTTGCCCTGGGGATGCTGCGGCTGACCGGCGCACACTCGGCTCGCCGGGTGCTGTGGGGATTCGTGCTGGCCAGCGGCCTGCTCAGCATGTGGATCAGCAATACCGCCACGGTGCTGGTGCTGACCCCGGTGGCGCTGGCCATTCTGGGTGACAAGCCCGATCCGAAGATGGCCGCGCCGCTGATCCTGGCAATCGCCTACTCGGCCAGCGTTGGCGGTATGGGCACCCCGATTGGCACCCCGCCAAATCTGATTTTCCGTTCGGTCTATCAGGAAGCCACCGGCACCGAGATCGGTTTCCTGAGCTGGTTCAAGTTTTCGATCCCGGTATTGCTGCTGGTGCTGCCCTTCATCGCCTGGCGGCTGGGGCGCAACCTCGACGGCCCGGCCGGGGGCGAGCTGCCGGTGCTGGGTCCGTGGCGGGCGGTGGAGCGTCGCGCGGTGGCCTGTTTTGCGCTGGTGGCGGTGGCCTGGGTGACCCGCACCGAACCCTTCGGCGGCTGGAGCGGCTGGCTGGGATTGCCCGGCGCGAACGATGCCAGCGTCGCCCTGCTGGGGGTGGTGCTGATGTCGGTGCTGCCCGACGGCGAGGGCGATCGGGTGCTGAAGTGGTCGGCCGCCGAGCGGATTCCCTGGGGCACCCTGGTGCTCTTTGGCGGCGGTCTGGCGCTGGCCTCCGGCTTCGCCAGCTCCGGCCTCGGCGAGCTGCTGGCCAGTTCGCTGGTCAAGCTCGATACGCTGCCGCTGTGGATCATGCTGCTGAGCATCTGTCTGGCGGTCAGCTTTCTCACCGAGATCACCAGCAATACCGCCACTACCGCGCTGCTGATGCCAATTCTGGCCGCCACCGCGGTGGCGATCGATGCCGATCCGGCGCTGCTGATGCTGCCCGCCGCGCTGGCCGCCTCGATGGCCTTCATGCTGCCGGTGGCCACCGCGCCCAACGCCATCGCCTATGGCACCGGGGTGGTCCCGGCCTCGCGGATGATGCGCGAAGGCATCGTGATCGACGTCTTCGGGGTACTGGCGGTGAGTTCGGTGGTGTACGCGGTGTTTTCGCACTTCCGATAGCGCGAGGGCGACTGCGGTGAACCAGACCACCTCGGTTACCGATCGCGGATCAACCGGGGTTCTGCAGCTGACAGGAAGCGGGCATCGCTTCGGGATCGAAGTTTTCGATCACCGCGCTGGGCTGATCGCCGTTGAGCCAGTTCTGCAGCAGCTCCAGCATCTGGTAGGCCTGGCCATCGGCGACGATGGCGCGCTGGTAGGTAGGCTGGTTGCTGCGCAGGGTCTCGTGATCGCCGCACTGCGGACCGAACACGCCGGGCGGCTCCAGCGGGCCGGGCGCTCGCGGCTCTTCCGCCAGCTGATCATTGATCGCCAGTTCGCGCAGCTGGATCTCTTCCAGCGCGCCGTAAAGAGCACGGTCCAGCTCGACGCCCTGGTAGCGATAGCCGGCCTCGATGGTGTTGCCCATCACCAGCCGATCCTGCAGATCCACCCGGGCAAAAAAGGGTGTCTGCAGATGATGCTTGAGCAGATGCACGCCGTCGGCGCAGCGCCACTGATCCTCGGTTTCGCGATGGAACGCAACGCAGGACTGGTCGCTGAGTCCCTGACGCAGGCCGCGCTGCACGATTTCCCACTGGTGGCGCATGCTCAGCTCGTAGCTGCAGGCGCCGATCAGCGCTTCGCCGCAGGCGCGGCTGTCGGCGTGATCGAGGATCTCCCGGCTCAGCCCATAGGAGGCATCGATTACCGCGGCGTAGCGCAGCGGACAGCCCTCGGCGTCACAGCGCAGGTTGTTGGCGCGCAGATGGTCACCCAGTCGATCGGCATTGCTGCGCACGCCCGAGCCCCCGGCGGAGGAGCCGGCGAACAGCACGGTGGAGGCGGCATCCAGATCCGGCATCCGCTGCCGGCGCCCCTCATTGTCCAGATAGCTCAGCGGTCCTGCGTTGTGCTGCAGCATGTCGACCACCGCGTTGATGATTTTCGCCCCCTGAAAGTGGGCGCGGTATTCGACCTGCTCGCCGCGATGCTCGGCGCTGAGCGCCACGTCTGCGACCTGCCCGGTCCAGGCGTCGGAGCTGCAGTAGTAGACGAAGACGTGGTTCCAGCTGGCGAAGGGATTGTCGGCACGCCGATTCTCGATGCCGCCGGCCTTGATGCCGCCGCGCGGGGCGAAGCTGCTGGAGAGCTTGTTGGCGCCGAAGTTGCCATCCTGACCGCGCCAGCGGTCGTAGCAATCCTGGCCGCTGTCGCAGGAGCCGCCACCCTGCAGATAGATCACCCAGTCGTCGCGATGGGCCCGGGTGCTGGCGGCGCGGGTGTAGAACACTGCATGGCTGCCGTCGGCGCAGAGCGCCTCCGGGTATTGCTCCAGCGGCACATCGACGCGGAACAGACCGTCGCCGCGGACCACCGCTCCGGCGCCCGGCTTGCCCGGGCCAAAGGCTTGCTCAAACTCGGGCAGCGTTTGTGCGGTCAGGGCGGCAGCCCAGCTCATCGCCAGCAGGCCGAATCCGGTGCCCCAGATAGTCGCTTTCATCTTGATCTCGCCGTTGCATCAGTAGTTTGTGCAACGCACCGACGATCGGCTGGTTGACCGGTCGCGGTTTCGGGCGCCTGATCAACCCGGCGATCGCGGCTGTCACCGGCCCGGCTGGTTGATCAAATCAGTCGGGTGGCTCCGCACCGGAGACGGGTTGCAATCGTCCGCGCTAGCCGCTGCTCGCCGGTGCCGGGGGTGGCGACAGCTTGTCGAGGAAGCTCAGATAGCGATCCACCTCCTCGATCAACGGGTGCTCCGGATAGCGCTCCTTGACCTGCAGCAGCAGTTTGCGAGCGCGATCTTCCTGATTCAGCCGTTCGGCCAGCACCTGGCTGGCCAGCAGCAGATTCTTCGGAATGTCCTTGTGCTTGGGGTACTGCTGATGGAAACCGGAAAGCAGCTGCAGGCACAGCTGCGCACGATGCTGCTGGTGCGCGGCCATGGCCAGCGGGTGACACTCTTCCGGATGCTGGGGCCTGAAGGCCGGATCCAGGGTCAGACATTCCTGGGCCAGATTGAGGGCGTCGCGCAGCTTGTCCTGGGCGACCAGAATGCTGAGCCACTGATGACCGTGCGTCAGCAGCGCAGCGGTGTCCTGGCGCGCGGACAGCAGCTTTCGATAGCGCTGATGGACCGCCGCGCTGCCGCCGCGATCGCGCAGGTGCGCCCCGATGCGGGCGATCGCGTCCTCCAGCTGCCCTTCCCGCGCCAGCGCCTCGCACTCGTCGAGCAGGTCCTGATCGGGATCATCAGCGGCCTTGCGCAGACGCAGCGGGGCCTCGATCTCGAAGCCCAGCTCCCGGTGATACTGATAGATCAGATAGCCCATCAGGTGAAAGCTGGCGATGGTGACGTAGTTGCCCAGCATGTTGGTCACGATCTGGTCCAGCGGCGTCGGCAAATAAGGGGCGAGCAGGCTGGCGGCGTTGGCCTGACAGAAGACGAACAGCAGGCACAGCAGTGCCACCACAAAATACGGCCAGCCCAATCGACCCATGATCGCCAGCGGTGTGGCCGGGTTCAGCGCGTGCCAGATGTTCATGTCGATCGCCAGCGACATGGTCGATCCTGGATAGGCGAAGGCCAGCAAACCGACCCAGCCGATCGCCAGCAGCGGCATTTGCAGAACCACCAGGATCACCGCGCCCAGCACTGCGCTGATCATGTAGGCGGCGATCAGCCCGATCTGGGTCATGCCCAGGCTGTTGTCGATATCGCCCAGACCTTCCGGCGGCTCCATCCGCCCGTTGGCGGTGGCGCGCAGCACCAGAAAGGCGTAGCGATAGAGCGCGCCCAGGACCAGCAGGCTGAGAAACCAGCCGATGATCATCATGTACGACACAAAGGTCTGCGCCACCGCCAGCGCCACCACGGTAATCAGCGGTCCCATCTGCAGCGGATACAGCCAGATCTGCCGCAAGCGGCGCCAGAAGGGTTCGATGGTGCTATCGGAAAGGGTTGCCGACATCGGGTGTTCCTGGTGAGCAAGGGATAATGCTGCGCGGCGGCAGCCACCAATCCGTCAGCCTTGCACAGCGCGTGCACTCACGCCAGCGGTTGCGCTCGGTCGCCGACCCGATCGGCGAGATCTTCCCGGGTCAACCGCTGGCCGCGGCAAGCTCGCTGATCAGCCGGGCCTTTTCCGCAGCGGCCGGATCGACCTTCTGGGTCTGCAGCCAGGTCAGCCAATGCGCCCTGGACGGCGCCTGGGCGGGCAGCTGTCGAACCAGCGCCAGCGCCAGCTGAGGCAAACGCGCCGGCCGCGTGGGCATACGCGCCAGCGCCTGCAGGAGCCGCTCTGCCGGCTCCAGTCGCCCGCCATCGATTAGTCGCTCGAGAAAGTTGAACAGGGCGCTGGCGCTCACGCTGGGCCGCTGCGCCTTGGCCTCCATGTAGTCGTTCCACACGTGCAACTGCTGGGTGGTGACCGCATCCGGTCCGCGCAAAGCCAACACCGCCGACGCGGCCCGATCTATCTGCGCGGGCGGCTGCTGATACTTCGCCGCACGATAGCGGGCCACCTGAATCTCCGCCTCCTCCGGGTGTGCTGCCGCCAGTTGGTCATAGAGGGTCAGCGCCAGGCCGAAGTTCAGCGCGCCCATCGCCGCCGCCGCCTGCTCACGCAGCCTCAAATCGGTCTCGCCGCGTTCATCTTCGTCCATGAACTCGCGCTTCTCCCAACCCATGCGCCTGACCCCGACCGCCAGCAGCGCGCCGGCCATCATCCCCCCGGCGTGTGCGTCGAAACCGATCCCGGCGTCTGGATTGAGCACCATGCTGGCCAGCTCCCAGCCCAGCCAGGGCAGCAGCAGCCACAGCGCGGGTGCGCGCACGTAGTCGAAGATCACCACCAGCCAATAGAAGAAGCGGACCCGGCGCATGCCCCAGAGCACGCAGAAGGCACCCATCAGGGCGGCAATCGCACCGGAAGCGCCGAGCAGGCCACCGACCTCACCCCAGCGCCAATAGAGGCTGAAAACCTGGCCACCCAGACCGCCCAGCAGGTAGAGCGAGATGAACAGGGCCGGCCCCAGTGCGCCCTCCACCAGCAGTCCCAGCAGGGCCAGAAACAGCATGTTGCCGATCAGATGCCCCCAGTCGCCGTGCAGAAACATCGCCGCAAACATTCGCGCTGGCGCAATCTCGCCGTAGCGCATGAACCACTGCTCGGTGAAGGCTGCCGACCACTGCCGATCGAACTCGCCGCGATCACGCTTCCAGCGCGCGTAATCGGGGTGCTCGCGGGTGATCACCTGATCTGCCGCAAGCGCCTGCTGGAAGTCGCCATCGGCCTGCAACTGACTGAACAATCGGATGCTGCGGGCGGGTTCCGCCTGGCCAAGTTGCTGATCGAGTTGCTGGCGGCGGTCCTCCGGCAGCCAGTCCAGATAGGCCGGAAATTCGATCTGATTCAGCTGATGCTGCTGGTAGTGATCCAGCGCGCGCTCGCGAGCGCGGTCGTCGCCGCTTTGAAACAGCATGAACACCAGCAGATTGAGCACGATCAGCGCCGCGGTGACCATCGGGAAGGTTTCGCGAGTGAGCGGCTTGTGCAGCGGCAGGATCAGCATCGGGCAGGTACGGAAGTTGCCATCGACGAAACCATGCGACGATCGCCCGCTTCGCGCAAGCGCCCCGATTTGACCGGCCGTTCCCGACGCGACTCGTAGACTGGTCGGCGCACCAACAAGCTTGAGATCAGCATGAATTGCACTCATCCCCGGATCCAGCTCTCATGAGCAGCGCACAGATCGGCGTCTTTGCGGT
>JAGRJL010000259.1 GCA_020442775.1 Lysobacterales bacterium
TGTGCTCAACAGCGCAATGCCGGAGGTGCAGCGATGATCGCCTGGCTGAGCCAGCTGCTCGCAATTGTGCGCAGGCGCAAGGAATTCGAATCTGGGCTGGAGGACGAGTTCGAGTTCCATCTGCAAAGCCGCGCCGATCAGCTGGAATCCCCGACCGTGTCGCGCGCAGAAGCGCTGCGCCAGGCCAGGATCGAATTCGGCATGCTCGAATCGCATCGCGATCAGGTGCGCCGCAGCCGCGGGCTGAGCTGGATCGACTGGCTCAGCGCCGATCTGCGGCTGGCCTGGCGCAGCCTGCGCAAGACGCCGCTGTACAGCCTGACCGCGGTGACGGTGCTGGCATTGCCGCTGGCCACCGGCCTGCTGCTGCACGCCCTCTATGCAGCCTACGCGGTGCAATCGCCGAATCTCGATCGAGTGGAACGCTGGGTGCACCTCTACGGCGACGGCAACGATGACCGCCGCGCTGCCCGTTTCATTAGCGCCGAGGCTGAGTTGCTGGTGGCTAACTCACCGTCCGATCTGGAAGGCCTGTACAGCGCGCGACTGATCAATCTGCCGCTGGTGACGGACCGGGTCCAGCGTGGTATCGGCGTCGCAGTGTCGGCGAACTATTTTGAACTCACCGGCATACCGGCCTTGCGCGGAAGAGTCTTCGCCAGCGCCAGCTCCGACGACCACGGCGGGGTGGTGCTTAGCGAACGCGGCTGGGCGCGCCTGTTTGACCGAGATGAAGATGCGATTGGCCAGCGCGTGGTGATCGGCGGCCAGTCCTTTAGTGTGTTGGGCATCGCTGGTCGCCATTTTCGCGGCACCAACGAGGTCGGCGCACATTACTGGATGCTGGAATCGGACCACCGTCAGCATTGGCCCGATCCGTCAATGACTCTGCTCAGCCACGAAGTCAGCGGCTTCCTCAAGCCACCATCGCGGGCCGAGAGCGCCGCGTCAGCGCTGGCGGCGCGGGTGGACAGCTTCAACCAGCAGCGCGACCCGGACCGCCAGCTGCGCGCTATCGGAGTCGAGGCGGCGATCGGCTATCTGCGCGCCGAAGATCGCATGGTCCTGCGAATCGCGATGATGCCGGTGGCAATCTTGGTGCTGCTAATGCTGGTCATCGCCGCCGCCAATCTGACCAATCTGGTGCTCGCCAGATTTAGCGCGCGACGTCACGACGTCGCTCTGCGCGCCGCGCTAGGCGCCTCGCGGGGGCGGATGTTCGCCCAACTGCTGACCGAGTGCGGGCTGATCGGCTTCGGCGCCGCCGCAGTGGCGCTGATCCTGCTTGCCGCCGCGCTGCAGCCACTGCACGGCGTGCTCTTTTCTTTCATGGCCGAGCTGGGGCTGGACCCGATCGAGATCGGCCTGAATGCGGAATCGATTGCGCTCGCAACCGGGCTGGCGATGCTGGCGACCGTCGCCTTTGGCGCACTGCCGGCCTGGCTGGTCACCGGCGCCTGGTCAGCCCACCGCGATCAGGCGACCACTCAGAGCGCACTCAAGGGCGACCGCAGCTCGCGCCTGCGCAGCGCGCTGATGGTCACCCAACTGGCCGCCAGCGTGTTCCTGGTCATTGTCGCCGCGATGGTCAGCGGGGTCGCCGGAAAGAGCCAGCAGACCCCACTGGGCTATGACCCGCAGCGCCTGGTCACGCTCGATGGCGGCGAAGACCCCGCAGCGATGGCGGAAGTCATGCACCGGTCCGATCTGGTCCGGGAAATCACCGCGACCTCATCCGCGCCATTGATGAGTGATTCAAAGCGTCTTGGGGTGCTCGCGAACGGACAGAATCAGTCTGTCGCCGTTCGCCATGTGGACGCATCGTGGTTCCAGATGCTCGGCCTGCGGCCGCTGCGCGGCCGCATTTTCAGTACCGGGGAAGATACTCACAACCGCGCCGTGGTGCTTTCGCGCAGCGCCGCAAACGCGCTGTGGCCAGACCAGGACCCACTGGGAAAGACGCTGATGTTGGCATCCGAGACCGAAGCTGCCGCAGCCGAACCGCTGGAGGTGGTCGGGGTGGTTCCCGACATCACCACCGGTTTCTTGATCCGTGGCCAGGAGCAGCCGCTGATCTATCGCGCTGCGCGGCTCGGTGATCCTGAACTTTCGGTACTAATGATGCGTCTGAGCGACAGCTCGGCACCCGCGCTCGCGCGGCTGTACAAGCGTTGCATCGCGCTGCAGACGCAGGCTAACTGCCAACCTCAGTTGTTGACCGAAGCACTGCGAATCCAGCAATTGCCGTTCCAGATCGCCAGTCGAATCGCCGCAGGTCTGGGCTGGATTGCGATGGGAATCAGCTGTCTTGGGCTCTATGGACTGGTCGCCTACAGCGTGGTCCAGCGGCGGCGCGAACTCGGAGTTCGGCTGGCGCTGGGCGCAAGACCTGCCCGGGTGGTCACCGAGGTCATGCGCACCGCGCTTGCGCAGATCGCGCTGGGCATCGCGCTGGGCCTGCCGCTGGCGCTGGGGCTGACTCGGCTGATCGCTGCGATCACCGATCTGTTCGATCTGGTGGATCTGTGGGCCTTCGTCTTGACTCCGCTGCTGCTGGCGATCATCGCCACCGTCGCTGCCTGGGTGCCTGCGCGGAGATCTGCAACCATCGCGCCCAGCGAGGCGCTGCGTCACGAACGCTAGTCACGCTGCGGGGCTCGCCACAGGGCGAATCCCGCAATCGTCAAAAGCTCATGAAGTAGCCGCCGTTGACCGGAATGTTCGCGCCGGTGATGAATCCGGCGTCATCGGCCGACAGGAAATCCACCGTGCGGGCGATCTCCGAAGGTTCACCCAGACGACCCACCGGAATCTGCGCCACGATCTGCTCGCGCACCTTCTCCGGCACCGCCATCACCAGCTGGGTGCGGCAATAGCCCGGAGAAATCGAGTTCACGGTGACACCCTTGCGCGCCACTTCGCGGGCCAGGGCCATGGTGAAACCGTGCATCCCAGCCTTGGCCGCGGAGTAGTTGGTCTGGCCGAACTGTCCGGTTTGGCCGTTGACTGAGGAGATGTTCACGATCCGCCCGAAACCGCGCTCGCACATACCATCAACCATCGGACGGGTCAGGTTGTAAACGCCGTCAAGGTTGACTCGCATGACGTCGGTCCAGTGCTTCTGCTCCATCTTGCGGAAGCTGGCGTCGCGGGTGATCCCAGCCGCGTTGACCAGCACATCGACCCCGCCAAAGCGCTCGCTCACCCGCTGATGCAGCTCGACGCAGCTGTCGGCGCTGCTGACATCCACCGCTTCAAAAACAATCTGACCGTTGAACTCTGCGACCTCGGCCTGGAAGGCCTCCAGCCGCTCGGGCCGGGAGGCCAGATCGGCCGCAATCACCTGTCGTCCAGAGCGCGCCAGCGCCCGACAGATTTCGGTTCCCAATCCACCAATGCCACCGCTGACCACCGCAACCCGCTTGTCCATCCGATCCCATCCCTAGATTTCAGGCGGGCGAGTCTACGCCGCAATGCTGCAGTGCGTCAAAAAGCGAGGGCAGAGGGTGTAGGGCCCAGGGCCCAGAAGGGCTGGTGCGCCGGTGCAGTCGCCCAAAAGGTTCGCCAATCGCGCGCCGA
>JAGRJL010000260.1 GCA_020442775.1 Lysobacterales bacterium
AGAACCAGCGCTACACCCCGGCCGAGTTCGAGGAGCGCTTCCACGCGGCCTTTGGGTATCGGTTTAGTTAGGGCCCAGGGCTCAGGGCTTAGGGCCCAATAGCTGTCACCGAGCCTCAGCCGCTCCCGCCTATCTGGCCAGACCGAGGGCGAAGCCGACGATGTCGTCGGCGCTGATGGTGGCGACCGGTTTCTGTTCGGCATCGCAGACCGGGACCAGCTTCAGATCCCGCGCGGCCATCACTTCGGCCACCTCGGCCGCGTTGTCTCCCAGATGGGCGCACCAGGCCTGGTCGTTGCAGGCCTCGTTCAACAGGGTGTCGCGATCGGCGCCGCGGGCGAAGGCGGCAAGAAAATCCGAACGTGTGGCGACCCCGGCAAACTTGCCCTCATTGGTGACCACCAAAGAAGGGGACTGACTTTCGGCCAGCAGCCGGTAAGCTGCGCCCAGCGGCATGCTCGCTTCGGCCACCGCCGAAAGTTTGCCGGCCAGACTGTCGACATTGCGCTGGCGCAGGGCGGCCATCGCCGCCGGGTGATGGCGCCAGATGACCCGCTCCGGTCGTGCCGCCGCCTTCTGCACGATGTTGTCCAGCGGACTGAGGACCTCGGCCATTCTGCCCAGCACCGCGGCCGGCAGGCGCACCACGCTGGCCGACCCCATCGCCCGGATCTCTACTTCCGGCTCTTCGAAAGCGGCCAGGGTCTGCGTCCCGATCAGGGTGCCGGCGCCATAGTTGGCCTCCGCTCGCCACTGACCGGTCTTGGTGCAGCGGGTGTAGACCGCCACCTCGCCCTGCTCGATCGCAACCAGATCGCTGCGCTGGCTGGCCTTGCTCAGCAGCACCTCATCGTTGGCGTAGTGTTCGCGCTGGACCGGATCCGTACGGCGACCGCGGTAGTGGCTGACGTCGCGCGGAAACACCAGTTCCCAGGCCCAGTCAAAGCCCACCTTGAGCTTTTGCAGGAACGACGGCAGCTTGACCAGGAAGGCGCTGCGCCACAGCCACCAGGCGATGAAGCCGGAGAAACGGAAGCCGTAGAGCTCGGCCACCCCGCGGCGTCCGCCAATGCCGCAGGCCGAACCCACCGCGCGAAAGCTGAACGGCCGGGTGGGCTGGCTGTCGATCAGCCGAATCAGATTCTGCGCACACTGCCGACCCTGGCGCTCGGCGAACTGGGCGGTGGGCGGCGAGGTTTCCCCGCTCTGCGCGTTGGGAACGGCGGAGCAATCGCCGATCGCCCACAGATTGCTCGAGCCCTGCAGGCGCATGTCCGGATCGCACAGCAATCGACCCCGATCCTTGGCCACGTCCAGCTTGCTGATCAGCGCCAAAGGGGTGGTCCCGATGGTGCAGACCACGG
>JAGRJL010000261.1:0-3431 GCA_020442775.1 Lysobacterales bacterium
ACCGCGATGCGGTCGAGCAACTGCGATTTGTCAGTCGCGGCGGTGCCGATCCCGATCAGGACAAGGGCGTGGACGGGGTCGCCCTGGAAGCGGCGCTGGCCCGAGTGGAGGCCTTCGAAACATTCAGCACCGGGCATCGACCGCTGCTGCGCATAGAGGACCTGCAGAAACGTCTGGCGCCTGGACAGCAGCTGATTCTGCTCGCAGCCGGTGAGCCAGGCTCGGTGGCTGCGGTGGTCAGCCCGAATTCGATACGAATGATCGACCTGGCCGATGCGCGAACTTTGGGTGCCGCAGCAGGATCGGTCCGCGCCGGCCTCAGCCGTCAGGATCCGATGGGTCAGAAGGCGCTGGCCAGACGGATGCAAACGCTCGCGAATCTGCTCGCCGAGGCATTCGACAGCAGCGATCAAGATACTCAGATCCTGGTGCTCAGCGATTCGATGCTGGAGGCCATACCGGTAGAGATCCTCGCTGGCTGGGATCCGGCCGGGCCGGGCGTGAGGCGGTCGATCGCCCGCTGGGGGATTGCGGCCGGTGGCGATTGGTTTGCGAAGCTTGCCGGCGCTGCTGCCAGGGAGCACCCGCTGGTGCTGATCTACGACGCAACGGGCGGTCCGGTGGGTGGCGCCAGGGCAGGTCTGCCCAACGCGGCGCTGGAGGTTGCCGACATTGCAGGGCTCGCCAATGCGCCACCCGCGCTGAAGCTTGAAGGGGTCAGCGCAGCCGCCTGGTTGGCCGACGCTCGGCCGCGGCGGGTCGGGGTGATTCACGTCGCCGCACACGCGGTCAATCACCCCCTGATCAGCAGCCAGAGCGTCCTTGCGCTGGCCGGCGACGACCCGGCTGCGGAAGTCAGCCTGGGAACGCTGCGGCCTGCTGCGCTGGGTGCCGATCTCGCAGTATTGAGCGGCTGCAGTACCGGCATCAGCGCCCAGGGGGATTATCGCCAGGGGTTTGCCGAGGCTTTCATCGGCGCAGGCGCCGAGCGCGTAATGGCCACGCTGTGGCCGGTGGACGATGCCGCTTCGGCAGCCTTCATGACCGAGTTCTACCGCTTTCTGTGGGACCCGGAGGTTTCTACCCCGGAAGACGCACTGGCCCAAACCAAGCGCTTGTTTGCCACCAGCGGCCAATGGCGGGATCCCTATTGGTGGGCGGGATACCAGCTCTGGCGCGGTAGTCTGGGCGCTGAGCTGAGCGGACAACTGGCGCAGCAGCGCTGATCAGCGCGCCGGCTTCCTCCGGCGAACGCTGGCGAGCAACCCGATACATGATTGGACCGGATTGGACGCGGCTCTCAGGCGCGCCACCCGGCGCACCTGGTCACCCCGANNCATCCGGCTCCTGCTCGAAGCAGTTCACACTCGCTGACTGAGAGAATCCCGGCGCAAACGGCAGATCCTTCGTAGTTCCCGTGTGGGTTCAGCAAAAGGAGTGTCGCCGTGAAAGTTCCATGCCTTCTGGCTGCAGTACTTGTTTTCGCGCTTGGTTCCTCTTCAACCTGGGCCGCCATCGGAGGGGGATCCGCGGGTCAATGTCCGAGTGGCCCCCTGGTCAGCAGCAAGATTCCCCTTGCCGGGCTCTGGCGGGTCTCCGGATACCGCGAAATCACCGGTCAAAAGCACTACGCCACCGCAGGTGACGCAGTGCTGATCGTGCCGACCGCCAATCCTGACGAAGTTTGCGTGGAGTTCACCCTCCCGGTCGAGGGCAGTCAGCACTTCTTCCTCGCGGTGGAAGCGGACGGACAAACCATCGACGAAACCGTCTACCCGCTCTACGGCGGGGAACTGCGAGTGATCTTTCGCTACCGCTCCGCCGACTCGGTCCATTTCGTGCTCTACAACCGCCCCCTCACTGGCATTCCCGGCAAGGGCGGTACAGACGAGGGTGGGGCGGTAGGGGACCTCGAGAACTGGGATTGATCAGGTGCCGGTTTCGCAAAGCGAATCTCGATCGTGCCGCATGCAAAAAAAAGTTGATCGAAATGCTCGCGTGATTACGCGTTTTGTGGATATGGCACGAGACAGGAACAAGAACATGAGCACGATCTGGTCACCAAGCACCGGCGCAGAGATTGATCAAACGCTGGCCAAGCTTCACTACTGCCTGGGTCCCGATCAGCGGGATGACGAATCAGAGGGCTACAGCGGCTTTCTCTGCGGTGCCTGGGATCTGCGCCTGCTGTTGCTGGAAATGGGGGTGGAGCAAGGCGCTGCGGATCCGCATGGACCCTGGCCGCACAGCTGGTTTGAGCGGGCCAACGGGCCGGTGATAGCCGGGCTGCGCCTGCAGGCCGAGCGTTGGCAGCCTCGGCGAGAGGATCTGGACGATCTTGACGAACGTCTGGAAGGTGTCGGCGCCATCTGTTTGTGGTTGGGTGACGGTGCGGTGACCGACGAGCGGGCAAGGCTGATCATCGATTTGGTCGAGCGTGCCAACCAGCGCGGTTTGAGCGTGCTGGCCAGCGGTCCTCGCAGCGTCGGGCACGATCCGCAGCGCGCAGAAATGCTCGATCTCTCCGCGTTGCGCGGCGCCTATCTGGGCGAACGCGCCGGCGGCGAGTCCGCGGGCAGACTGCCGCCCAGGATGCGCCTGTCGCCAGTGAAGCAGCTCCTGACCGATTTGCCGAGCGATCAGCGCTTTCAGGCACGGGTAGCGGTGCTCAGCGCGCTGGCCTGGGAAATGCAGCAATCCGGTATGGAACTGACCGGTCTGGAGCGGCGACGGGCACTGGTCATGGGCGAGAGTCTGCTGATTGCTCTGAGCGAGGCAACCACCGATGAATGGGCCAACGAGACCATGGTGCTGCTGATCGCAGCGGTCCGCGCGCGAAACACGATGGACACCAGACTGCGCAACATGGCCAATGACCGGCTGGGACTGCTGGTGCTGTTGGCGACCGCCCGACTGGGCCTGCGCTGCCGCAGCTTCACCGTACGGGAAATCTGTCGGGAACTGGGTGCGGTTGCCACCGGGACCTGATTGGGCCAACTCGTCAGTCCGCGCCGGATCGCGGACTGACGAGTTCGGGCTGTTGGTATTTTCGCATTCGTGATACGCTTTCCGGTTTATCCCCGTGAGGAAATCGCGATGCGTGTCGTGGCTGAAGCTCTGACCTTCGACGATGTATCGCTGGTACCGGCGTACTCAAACATTCTGCCGCGGGATGTCAGCCTGCAGACCCAGCTGACGCGCAAACTCAAGCTGAATATTCCGATTGTGGCGGCCGCCATGGACACCGTCACCGAAGCCCGTCTGGCCATCGCGATCGCACAGCAGGGCGGTATCGGAATCGTTCACAAGAACCTGCCGGTCCAGCGTCAGGCTGCGGAAGTACGGCTGGTGAAGAAGTTCGAATCCGGGGTCATTCGCGACCCCATCACGGTCAGCCCGACGACCAGCATTGGCGAGGTGCTGGCGATCAC
>JAGRJL010000261.1:3577-5131 GCA_020442775.1 Lysobacterales bacterium
GCTTCAGAGGAAGAGGTGCTGGCGCTGCTGCATCAGTACCGGATCGAGAAGGTCCTGGTGGTCAATGACGCGTTCGAGCTGCGCGGACTGATCACGGTCAAGGACATCCAGAAATCCCAGGACAATCCCGAGGCGGCCAAGGATGCCAGCGAGGCGCTGCGCGTCGGCGCAGCGGTGGGCGTCGGCGGTGACACTGCGGAGCGCGTCGCCGCACTGGTCGAGGCAGGGGTGGACGTGATCGTGGTCGATACCGCGCACGGACATTCGCAGGGCGTCCTCGATCGGGTGCGCTGGGTCAAGCAGCATTTTCCTGAAGTGCAGGTGATCGGCGGCAATATCACCACCGGCGACGCCGCCAGAGCACTGGTGGACGCCGGTGCGGACGCGGTCAAGGTCGGCGTCGGACCCGGCTCGATTTGCACCACCCGAATCGTCGCCGGCGTCGGTGTGCCGCAGATCTCGGCGGTTTCGATGGTCGCCGAGGCATTGGTCGGCACCGGTGTGCCGCTGATTGCCGATGGCGGTATCCGTTTCTCCGGGGACTTTGCCAAGGCCATCGTTGCCGGTGCGTCGACGGTGATGCTGGGCAGCATGTTCGCCGGCACCGAAGAGGCACCAGGTGAGGTCGAGCTTTATCAGGGGCGTTCCTACAAGTCCTATCGCGGCATGGGTTCGCTGGGCGCAATGCAGGAAGGCAGCAAGGATCGCTACTTCCAGGACGAAGTCGACGCCGAGAAGCTGGTGCCTGAAGGGATCGAGGGTCGGGTTCCCTATCGTGGTCCGATCAGCGCGATCATCCATCAGTTGACCGGTGGGCTGCGCGCCTCGATGGGCTACGTCGGCTGCAGCAACATCGAAGAGATGCGCACCCGCCCGCAGTTCGTCAGGATCACCAATGCCGGGGTCCGCGAATCGCACGTGCATGACGTACAGATCGTGAAGGAAGCACCCAACTATCGCGTCGGCTAGTCGGCAACTGGCGGCGTGTGCGGCCTGTGCTCAGCCGGTGCAGACCGTGAACGGATTACCAATCACCCGCTGAGGTATTGATGGACATTCATGCCCACCGCCTGCTGATACTCGACTTCGGTTCCCAGTACACCCAGCTGATCGCGCGCAAGGTGCGCGAACTGGGCGTCTACTGCGAGATCCTGCCCTGGGACATGCCCGAAGAGGAACTGCGCGCCTTTGTGCCCCGGGGCATCATCCTCTCCGGTGGTCCGGAGTCCACTACCGCGGCCGATGCGCCGCGAATCCCCGAGAGCGTCCTCAAGATGGGCGTCCCGCTGCTGGGCATCTGCTACGGGATGCAGTCGCTGGCGATGCAGCTGGGTGGCCAGGTGGTGGCGAGCGATGAGCGCGAGTTCGGCTATGCGGAAGTCGAGGTTGGTGAACACAGCCGGCTGCTGGGCGGGCTCAGCGATCACCTCGATGCCAGCCGTCTTGACGTGTGGATGAGTCACGGCGACCGGGTCGAGGCGCTGCCTCCGGGCTTCGCCGTGGTTGCGCGCACCGAGCATGTGCCGATTGTGGCGATGGAGCACGCCGACCAGC